>NZ_JACJON010000049.1 GCF_014695585.1 Microcoleus sp. FACHB-831
AACCCGCTCTGCTTCGCTACAGCTATAGGACTTTTGCGTCGCAATCAGGAAGTTGATGTATTCAATAGCTGTGTATTTCGGTGGATTCATTCCTTCCTTCTACCGCATCTTCAATTCAACGTTCACATAGAGGCACTGGAAACGATGGAAGCTAACAATTCATTCCTTCCTTCTACCGCATCTTCAGTTCAACTGCGTAACTCCTGAATTAATAACGTGAGAACCTTGTGTTTTAGCGGTTACTGCCTCCTGAAAAACTTCTCTGTTGTGCGTTGACAGAACTAAATGTAAGTTCCACTCTGGTCTAAATGGTAAAGTAGCTAAGCTTCCTAGCAAAATATGCAAAGAATATTCAGCTTTTAACTTCGGGTCATCACTCAGCGTGATATGACTTGTTGGAGCTTTCCACGCCGCTAAACTTCCTACTAAAAAGTCACGCCCAATTAAATCTTCTCTGTCACCACTCACATAGTGAAAAAATCCACCATCTTTTGCCTCAAGAGCATCGTGTAATTCCTCTCGAACCTCCACAACTTTTGAGGGTAATTTGAGTTTCATTTGCTGATTGCTGCTGCCAATGCAAATTTTGCTTAAACCTGCCCCGATATCGCCTCCGGTAGCCAGCGTGGGTGTAGCGCGGGCAAATCCGGTCGGTGTTGGCTGTACTGCAACCATTTTTTAAATTCTCCAAAATTTAGGGTAAACATCGTCTGTTCCGCTTGCTATCTGCGGTTGAGGCGATTTTTGGCAAAAAAACTCTGTCACCCAATCTCACCTAATTTCTTTGTCGGGTGAGGGATTCGGGCGTTTTCGGTCTATGTCTGCTAATAAAGCAGAACTTCGGAAGTTTGTGGAACTTTCAGGAAAACATAGATGCAGAAAATGTTAGAGACTAGAGAAGATATTCAGAACAATGCAGATAACATGGGCGATGGCAGGACAGAAAAAGTGACCTTTACTTGCACGTCGGAGACTAAGGAATACTTAGTTCGGTGGGCTGAGGAAGAAGATAGAAAGGTTAGCAATTTAGTTGACCGAATTATTAATCAAGCTATTCAAGAACACCAACGCCAAAAAGAAACCCCTCCAGCGACTCACAAGGGTAAAGGGCAATGATGGGTGAACGAACGTTATGACTGAGACACAAGAGGAGGTAAGCGAGATAAAAGCTCAAAACTGTGGAATCAAGGTTAGTCGTGGTGTAAGAAGCGCAATCACGCACTCCAAGGACTAGCGATTAGAGTATCCGGATCGCATTTACATAGGAGGTATCACAAATTATGCCAACGCAAGGCAAACTTGAGCTAACCATAAAGATTTCGGAATTCCCAGCCGACGTGAAGACTATAGAGAATGGTTGGAAGTCTTTCGAGATTGACTGCGATGAGCGGATTGTTAGCGTAATTGTAAAGCCCAAAGTTTTTAAGAAGTTAGAACAGGCACAAACCGATTACCCAATGTGGGTTGCTGCGATTGCTGGAAAAATGGGTGAGCCTACAGAACGGGGCTTTATCCTGAACGAGCCAGCCATCCAGGTTTTTGAGAAAAAACCAAAAGAACCGAAAGAGCCAACGATAGTAGAGTAATGAGTAATCATTTTATATGCTTATTACTCGACTACATCAACAAGCGTTAAGTGAAAACCAAACTGAAATTAGGCACATTTACAGGTACCTACTTTCAACTTGAGTAATGGTAGTGGGAGTTGAGAACTTCATATGTACTATTAGCATAAGAAAGCTTAAAACTCTCCTCCAATATTTTGCTAAGAAGCCACTTAAAAGAAAAGCCTCTGCTGTAACAGAGGCTAATGAATTACCTAGTAATAACTTGAAAAGAAATGATCAATAACAATTATATTCCATCTGACTGGGAAAAATCTCAAATAACAACGTTCAATCAGCCAAATATTCATCTGCGTAACCAACTCGCTCAGCAGATAGATATTTCTATGTCTCGAATTCCTAGCAGTCTTTTACTTAAGCATGCATATACTGGTGCCTTAGTTTCTGAGTGGATTTCACTAAATCAACGCGCTCAATATATGGGGGAATGTTTAAAAGCCAGATTCAGTGGCGCAGGGGAAAATCCTTTATTTAGGCAACGGCAAGAAAATTTAATAGATGAAACTAGTTATTTAATTGCTATGACTGTTATTGAAGTCCATGATGCTACTTTTAGCTTAATTCAAGGGGGTTGGAAATATATATATGAAGAAATTAAAAACTTGGAAAACTACCCTAAAGATGAAATTTCTTTTTTTCTAGAAACCTTAAAGCAAAAGTTTGACTATTTCTTCATTGAAGCTGTCAAAGGCTATAAAACAACTGTTAGAGATATTGAAAATCGTTCCAAGAGGCTAAGAGACCTTATTTATAAAGGAGATTTGTGGACAGAAGAGCTAGTAAGCGAACAATTTGCTAAGTACGAAATATGGATTGGCATTGCGATAAATACTTGTGCTAAAAGACAGGAAGAAGATAATGTTATCAAAAATCTCATGAAAAATTTCCTGCACAAATATGCCCTATCTCACGATTTATCAGCACGGTTAGCTCAGAAAGAAAGAAGTGCTAATCCACCTAGATACATCCAGTCAATACGGTGGAAAGATGGTCAACGCTATGTCGGAAAGAAAGGAGGGTGGGAATTAGTTGTTACAAAACTTAACGAACCTAATCCCGTTTTTGGGCTATCTCTTCTTTTTCCTTGTAAGAAGGTATAGGCTCAAAGAATGTCATCAAAGAAATTAATTTCATGCCAACGCTGTTGATGATCAGAACCTCGAACTCCAAAAAAAAACTTGGTAGCCACTCTACTTGAGTTCGGGTAAAAGCCTGTTAGCACAAAATCCAAAGACCGCTTCCGCTTTGTCTTAAGGAAGGCCGAACGCTTAAACCTTTTGCACAAGCGACAATAAACCACCAAGAAATACAAAAACTTAATTCCAGGCTAACAGGCTTTCACCACGAATAAAAGCAGAGTGGCTCCCTAACTAAAAAATTAGGAAGCCACTCATGAGCCAAAAACCCGTAGCCATAAGGATTCTGGTACGAAAATTAGATAACTCCACCGTACCAAATAATTTTCTAAACACTCTTACTCAGCAACTCTCCTTGAGCGCTTGCTTGGTGGGAGGTGCGTCATGCTAGAACCTCAGCACCTACAAGAATGGCGCGATAGCGGCGTAGATGATGCCCTTACTCGCTTAAACGTCGAATCGCTTTGTGGATCTAGTCCTTATGAATCTCTGTTCTACTCGCCAAAGATAGAACGCACCAACACTGGGCGAGTAGAGAACTGGATGCTTCGCCAATACGCCCATACCGAGAAAGGTGGTTGGTGGTGCAGCGGATTAGATCCATTAAATAACTGCCAGCCGATGCAGTGGGGCTGCTTTAAGCCCGACTATCCCAGGTATGACCAGAACGGGAAAGTAATAAAGTACGAGCATCCGCCAAAAACAGAAACTCGTGTCTTTTTCCTGTCTGTACCCTTGCACATCTGGCAGGCGATCGCCAATCGCCACGAGATTGCAATGCCAGAAGAAATTGAAATCACACCAGAGGGCGAAGCAATTGGTTTCTGGGCGTGGGTAATTAAAGATAAAGTTCCACTCTGTATCACAGAAGGAGCAAAAAAAGCGGCAGCATTGTTATCCGCTGGATTCGTGGCGATCGGTCTACCTGGGATTTATAGTGGTTATCGGCGGCTTCAGGATGAGTGCTGGAATCCTAGAGGCAGCCGCCGACTAATTCCAGAACTGGAAATTTTTAAGAATCATCCGATTTATTTTTGCTTTGACCACGATGAGAAAGACAAGACCATTCGTGCTGTAAATACTGCAATTGAACGAACAGGTCAACTACTGAAGTGGCAACAGAAGTGTAAGATTCGAGTAATTGATTGGGAAGAACCTGAGAAAGGGGTTGATGACTTCATTGTTGCCAATGGCGTTGACGCTTTTGAGAAGCGTCGTGAGCTGGCTGTGTCTTTAACCCGCTGGATGGTAAGGGCTTTCTCTGAGCTTACCTACCCGGCAAATGTCACCTTAAATCAAAAATATCTCGGTGAACTAACCATTCCAGAGGATGCCAAATTGATAGGCATCAAAAGTCCCAAAGGGTCAGGCAAAACCGAAACCTTAGCTAAACTCGCTTCAGAGGCAGCAGGGCGAGGTGAACGGGTACTGGTACTAACTCATCGCGTACAGCTCGGCATGGATTTGTGTCGGCGGCTAGGGGTTCCCTATGTTACTGAAATCAAGGATAAAACGGGTAAATCACTCGGTTTTGGGCTATGCGTTGATAGCCTACATCCAAATTCACAAGCCCAATTTAGCGCCGAGGATTGGTATGGACAGACAATATTCATAGATGAGGCTGAGCAAGTTATTTGGCATATGCTCAACTCAAGTACCTGCCAGTCTAATCGCGTAGCCATCTTAAAAGAATTTAAAGCCTTAATCTCGAATACGCTTACAACCGATGGTGGGCGAGTAATTTTGTCGGATGCCGATTTAAGCAACGTCTCAATTGATTATATTCGGAACCTAAGTGGGGTCAATGTTGCTCCTTGGATTGTCGTTAACGAGTGGAAACCTACCGAAGCATGGCAAGTTCACCACTACGAAGGCACTACCCCAATGGGAATGATGGCAGCGCTAGAACAACACCTGGAAGAGGGCGGAAAACCTTTTATTTGTTGTAGTGGACAAAAGGCTAAATCTCGTATTGGTACTCGCAACCTTGAGGCTCATTTTTCTGAGAAATTCCCTGATTTAAAGGGACTGCGGATTGACAGTGAAAGCATTGCAGATTCTGATCATCCTGCGTTTGGTTGCACCAGCCATCTAAATGAGATATTGCCCAAATACGATTATGTGATCGTATCCCCCAGCCTTGAAACTGGAGTTTCAATCGATATCAAGGGACACTTCAGCTCGGTTTGGGCAATCCTCCAAGGTGTTAGTCCGGAGAACTCTGCCCGTCAAGCTTTGGCACGAGTCCGGGAACCTGTTGAACGACATATCTGGGTAGCGCCTTACGGATTGGGACAAATCGGCAATGGCTCCATCAGCACTAAGTCTCTACTTGCGAGTCAACAAAAAGTTGCCAAGGCTAACATCCGGCTGCTCAAAAATGCTGATTTCGATTGTGACGACTTAGATATCGCTTTCGATGTCGCAAGCCTACGGACATGGGCAAAGTTCGCCGTTCGAGTCAATGCAGGGATGGTTGATTATTGTGGAAGTGTCCTAGCTGGATTGAAAGCTGAGGGACATCAAATAATCAGTACAAGTGGCGGCAATGGTGAGGAAGCGAAAGCCCAGTTGGATGAAACTCGCACCGTTGAACATCAAAAGGAAGCGGAAGCGATCGCCTTGGCTCGTGACATTTCTCAAAGTGATTTTGAAAAGCTCAAAGAGAAGCGCTCAAAAAATCAGGAGGAACGGCACCAGGAGCGCAAGCATTCTCTAAAACTGCGTTACGGAACTGATGTAACACCCGACTTGGTAATTAAAGATGATGACGGATGGCACCCCAGGATACAGATGCACTACTACTTCACTGTAGGAAGAGAATATCTCGCAGCCAGGGATAAGAAACGGGTGGCTACGATTCGAGAGCAGGGGGAGGGCGCGGCGTGGCTACCCGACCTAAATAAATCGCTACTCTCCGCACCTGTCGCCACTTTATCTTTGGAAATGCTAGGTGTGTTGTGCTTGTTAGATACCCAGCGGCACTTCAAGAATGAGGACGAAGACCTTCAGGAGATAGCTAAGAATGCGATCCAGTATAGATGGGATATAAAAAGTGCGTTGGGCATCAGTATTAACGAGATGGATTCGCCAATAAGAATTGCTCAAAAGTTACTCGGCAAACTCGGACTGAAACTAACCTTTCTCTACAAGGAAGGCTCACGAGGGGAACAACAGCGAGTCTACGGGTTTAAAAACCCAACAGATGGACGCGATAAGATATTTGCTGCATGGCTGGCACGGGATGAGACAGCGAGGCAGACAGAACTAGATAAAGTATCAAATTGCGATACGGTAGTCACGGCAGATAATAAAGAATATATAAACAACTCTGGTGACTACCGAAGCCCTTCCCAATCTACTAATAGGAGGGACGAACCTCAAAATGTATCAAATTGTGATACGGTAGTCACGGCAGGTAATAAAGAAGATATAAACAACTCTGGTGACTACCAAACTACCTCCCAACCTATCAACGAGGGGAGCGCGGCGGGAGGACTCGCACTCACCTCTGAAGAAATTGAAGAGTCTGCAAACTTTTTGATAATGGCGGATTCTCCAGAGGTAGCGGTTGCAGTATTCGGGATGCTCCGAGACTTCTGCCAGCAGGCGAAACAGGCAATTTGGGCAAGGATTCCTGTACAGAAAAAGGAGCAGCTCTGGAATTGGAAGATGGCAGCATTCGGTTGAGAATGCGATCGCAATCCATTTTTCGTGACTGCAATCGCGATCTCAACCAATTGCCCTAGCCAAAAATCAAATTCTCTCTCTGCCAGCGCTTATAAAATTAGGTGACATTGGCACCTAGTTTCTGTTCACCCTTTTCAGCAGATTGAGTGAGCAATAAGTTGTCCTAGCTGCAAAGCATTTTATAACAGACACAACAATGCACGGAAAACCTGATTAACCCGTTTAACCCATATCAAATTTGCTCTTTGTGAGAGCGTCCAGAAGCATAGAATCCCTGGAATCCGAGCTTTAATTAAACTCTGTAATCTTCGAGTCGGGCAAATTGACCTACGCAGCTTCTGAGTGAATAAGTTTTTACTGTCCATTTGCCTGTCGCTTTTTATGGAACTACATTAGTAATAAGATGATTAACTTTTCTCAGTCTAGATAACTTGGTAGTATTAATGACAAAAGCTGTTATTTTATTTGGTAGTCCTGCATAGTAATGATAATCAAGCTTTTTGCTCTATAGATAAACTGGCGTTATACTCATGAATAAAATACCAGATAGCTCCTATATGATTGGAGAGTTTTTTAGAGAACGAAAGAGTTTTTCTTACTAAACGCGATATTCTTTGTC
>NZ_JACJON010000050.1 GCF_014695585.1 Microcoleus sp. FACHB-831
GTTATTCTAAGTCTAAAGAAATGTTGAGATTATCAATTCGGTTGGTTTTATATTATCTAAAGTATCAAAAAGTTCCTATTCCAACCTAAATCATCCCTCAATTGTGCAACGCCCAAAATATCGCTATACAATACGGGGTCAGCAGTAACAATAGCTGGGACTAACCCTCGTTCTTTGGCATATCGAGCCAAGCCGCAAACGATTCGGGTTTTGCCAATCCCGGTGTCGTGACCGATGAGAGTAGCCTTATGCTCGTACTCGTAGTTGTAAATACACAGCGCCAGCGAATCGATCTGCTCGGCTGCGTAGTGTTTGAATAACGATTCTTCATTTGGCTCCCCCAAGCGTTTTTGCACGTACTCATCTACCGTCATCCCAGTTCTGGCTTCAATCTTGTCAAAGACTTTTTGCAGTCCGCTAAGGGCAGAAGCAGGTGATAGTGTACCGAAAGAGAAAGCTTTACTCCTGGGAACGTAGGCTACTTGGTTGTCAAGGGTTGCTTCTTCTAGGGCAGCTTCTCCACTGGTTTCTAGTCGCTGTGGAGCGGGTTCACTTCTGTTTTCATCCAGGCCAGCCAGTCCATGAGGTTCATATCCTCTAGCAGTCTCAGGTTCCTTTCTGGGTCGTTCTGGCTGTTCGGTAACATTACCGGAAACACCTGTTCTTGCTCTCCTACTAACAGACTCGTATAATGAAGCTCCTTGTAATCCATCACCAAGCGCTCTGCCATCTGTCGAGGACTGGAGTGCCGGGACAGAGGATTCAGGTACATCGGTAGGTAAGCTGATATTTCCCGAGCGATTCGTGCTTCCCCTTCCTTCTCCTCCTGGGGTTCGTACTCGCGATGCCAATCCGCGATCGCTTCTTCTATCAACCACTCCAATCGCCTCGTCAGCAGGAACAAATACTTCTCTCGATTCTCTATCTGGCTCAATTGCGGCGGTACTAGCACCGTTGTCCACCACATCACCGTATCTTCGGGAAACGTACTTGCTTGCCCTGGTGTCCAAAGCGTCCCCGCTAGAAATGAGTTGAACGGGTGTTCTAGCATTTGGGTTGATGTGGGAATTGCGTTGGATGGTTGCATAGATTACCTCTTTAAGAGACTCAAAACTGCTGTACTGGCGCGGGACAGAGACAGCAGGTAGCTTGAGTTCCGTTTCGCCCTTGCCTTCAATTAAAATGACATCAATGGGGAAAGAGGCTCCCTGTTTGCGGTATAGATTGCCGTCTATAGAAAAATGGTCTGTAACTTTATAGCCTGCGTCGTAGTAGAGCCAGCGGTAGAAACCACGAGTTAGTTGGGTATTATAGCGGTCGGCTCTCGATGCTTCATCGCCCAGCTTTCCCCCCAAAATCAAGACAGCCTTACCATCTGCTTTTAGCAAGTCGAGTGCTTTAAGCGCGATCGCGTGGTCGATTTGGCTGGTGTAAAGTTTACCCTTATGAAACATCCGGGGTTGCCCCAGTTCATCTTTGAGCGAGTTAAACGGTGGGTTGCAAATCACTCTATCCACTGGCGGGACGTTAGGAAAAAAGACCGTAGCATCTTTTTGGGTCACATGATATCCCGCAGATCGCAAGGCAGCTGCGCGGTCGGGGTTCAGCTCATTGGCAATGACCTTTTTTGGGTCAGCCGAAACGAGCAAGGCTCCATTACCCGCGCTGGGTTCATAGACTGAGGTGGTGGAATCAATTCGGGCTAGTTTCCCTGCTAGGAAGGCAATGGGGATGGGGGTGCTGTAAGCTTGCTGGAGAACGCTGGTACTTGTCCGGGTATTCAGCACGGGCTGGCGGTCGTATAGGTCGAGGCATTTTTCATATGCAAGTATGGGATCGTCCGTGGCAGCGATCGCCGCTCGTGCCGCTAGAACTAAGCCCAATTCAATCGACTCTTCCACCTCTTTTGCTGCTGGTGTCCCAGCTTCTATCCTGTAGCCCAAGACATTGCTAGCCTTTTGCCTTGCCTCAGTAATAGTATTAAATCTCTCTCCAGCGTCGAAATACTGGCTGAAGATTTCGCTTAATTGCTGTTGAGTTGCCATTTTTTCTTATTGCTGTTGTTTTCCTTGACGGTGACGGTGCTGTTGGAAAAGTTGGATGTCTCGTTTCATGTAGTTAAGAGGTTTGCATGACATCGTTTTCCCAGCTTGGTAATCTTTTTTTAATTCATTAATTCGCTCCTGGTACTGAAGCGACTTATCAAGACTCTGAGCAGCCAGCAGCCATCGATCGCAAGCTTTCGCTACATCGACGCGCATTAGCTCTTGTGTGGCATCAGCTAGCTGTTTTCCTTGTTTGATGCCATCTACAACTAGACCGATCGTGTTGAGATAGCTGTCCGGTTTGCCCAAAACTTGGGCACTGCGATACCACCAACGGAGATGGTCTAAGTTTTCTGCCTGTGGCTGGGTGTTAGTGGAGGACGAGGCAGTGTTGTCAATTAACGTTTTTGTTTTTGCAACCAGCTGCTCGTTCCAGTCTTTGTAAGCTGCATCTGGTTTGAGACGGGTGGCACCAGGTAAGTCGGAGATAATTTTTTGAGCAAATGACTCCCCCGCCTCATCTGCGTCAACGGCGACGATGACTTGTCCACCGCAAGAGAGCAATTGCTTTAGCTGAACTTTAGGGATAGCCCCAAACCCGTCTGTGGACAAGTACAAAGTCCGTCCGTCTCCGCGGTCTGCGTCCAGAGCTGCAAAGGATAAAGTATCAATTGGAGCTTCTGTCAGGACGACTCGGTTCACTTTTTCGCCCTGTCCCTCATAGAAGTAAAACCAACCTTCACTGCGTCTAGTTCCAGTTGCTAGTCCCTTGAAATCGCCCTCAACTCCCCTAACTGATGCTCCTGTAACTTGAGAGCGATTAAAGTCAGTTGCTAAACTTTGGCGTAAGAATATGGCATTAGCACGTATGCGATCGCGCTTATCAACGTGTTCGGCGGCATAGATAATCCCGGACTGGTACAAGGCATCCACATACTTGGCTGGCAGCCCTCGTTTGAGTGTCAGGTAAGAGCGCACCTGTTGCCATCGTTCTTCTTTTTGGATGGGTGCAACAAATGGTTTTCGAGGTTGCTCTGGGGCGGTTGTAGCAATATGTGGCCTTGGGTTTTCCAAACTGGAAACTGACTGTTCAGACAGCCAAGCCACAGCCTCCCTGTAATTAGAGCGGTTGACGTGCATAACAAAGTCTATTGCCCCAGCACCGCCCTTCTGTTCGGCATGATCGAAGAACAACTTGTCGTTGGTGATACTAATAATCTGCCCTTCGCCACGCCATTTGTGTTTATCATGCTTATCAAGCGTTAGACCTAGCTGTGGGGCAATTTCTGTTAGGGGCGTACTGCGTACCGAGTCTGCTACGGATTGAAAGCGTTCGCGAATTTCTCTAATTCGGTTGCTAACACTCTGAACGTATCCGACATTTGCACTAAGTCTTGACGATGATTCGCTATTTGTTCGAGCAATTCGTTCGTTGATGCTTTGGTTTCTGCCGATATGGGTGCGATCGCTTGCGCTATTGCGTCCATCTTGTTTTCCAAGTTGTTTATCTCTTGAGATTGGTGCGCCAATTGGTTCTCGATCCGATCGAGTCTCTCTATGAATGGAGACAGGGCGTTCTCTATCACCTCTTGAAGGGTTTGCGCTATCAGCTGCTGATTTTGGATGTTTGGAGTAGGTGCGTCCATAAGTTATTAAGCTCTCGGTCGTAGGTTGTTGTTGGCGCTTGATTTCCTGTTCTGCATCGCAGCATTCCTTGCCAGCGCTCCTCATTTCTTGCGGTAGCTGGGATAACTCAGAAGATTTAAATAGGTGTCGGGTTGTGTCGCCAATTTCTGCCACATAATCGAGTTTTACCCAATAACTTCCTGGTTGTTTGTCCCATTCAGCATCGACAGTGCCAGTATATCCAGCCCAGTCTGATTGGGCATTTTCGTTCACTAGGACTCGACTATTGAGCGCAATTAAAGCGGTAAAAGCTGTATTTGCCTCTATATCTGTATTCTTTTCTTTATTCTCATCAGTTTGGTTTTCCATAGCTTCGTTTTTCTCATTTTGATTCGCTATTCCTATCAGTTTTAAGGGGTTTTCTTTCGCCTTCGACTTTTGCACTCGTTTGAGTAATTCAGCCTTGCTCTCGGTGTAAAGCATCAGGTCTACCTTGACTCGACTGGTCGCCACATAAAAATCTTCTTGGCCCAGAGTCTGGTCGGCAGCTATCAGCACCCGTTCTGCCGTTTTACCTTGGCTGCTGTAGACCGTAGATACCAGCGCATAATCAATGTGGTGAATATCTTTGAGGTTAAGAAGCTCGGTTTTGCTGCCTTTGTACTGGATTTGGGCTGCGTCGCCAAAAATTGCTGTCACCTCAAACTCTTGTCCGTTACGGCGATGTAGTAGCTGATTATTTTGCGTCCACTTGAGGCGATCGCCTACCGCTATTTCTAGACGCAATGGCGTGTAGATATTCTTGCGAAATTTCAGTGGGTCTACGGTTAGCTCTTCACCCCCCGCACTCAAGAGCGTCAGTTTATCTTTGTCTACAGCTGTTATCCTGTAGGGCACAAATCTGTCCAAACCTTGGCTGCTGTATTGTCGGGTGGGAACCACCACATCTCCCACTTGGTAGTAGTGGGTATAACAAGTTTGAATGTGGGTAAGATCTTTTGCCTTGAGTACGGTGGCGATCGCACTTTCTCCCAATCGCCCTTCGGCTTTCAGTTCGTCTCGAATGGCTTGAGTCAGCGAGCAGCGTTCGGCATTCGTTCCGGCTAATATCAGCGTTTTTGAGCGTTCATTTAAACCCAAGCTCATATAATCGCTAACTAGCTGCTGCCTGCGTTTTTCAACGTTTGCAATCTCAGTGATGCGCCGATTTTGTTCCAAGATTTGGAACCCCCGTTCTACACGATCCCGTGCAATCAGGTCTACGGCTTCTTGCAGGTCGCGGGTGCGCTGTCTGAGAGACTGGTTAAGGTAAGCAGTTGTCATCCCTGCTTTTTGCAAGCTCTTGAATGGATTGCCAGCTTCTACAGCACTCAGCTGGCGGGTATCGCCGACAAGTAACAATCTGGCTTTTTCTTCAGTAGCTTTTAAGAGCAGAGCATAGGCATCTTTAGCTGACAGTAAACCAGCTTCATCCACAATCCATATGGCTGGAGCAGTAGAAGGTGTTTGGGGTGTCTTAGAAATTAGCAGGCTGGCGACGGTAGTAGTTTCAATTCCTGTTTCGTCGCCAAGTACCTTTGCCGCCTCTGCACTAGGAGCAAAGCCCTTGAGCGCGCACCCGCTCGATGATGCGATCGCTTTAAACTGGTTGAGTGCGTAAGTTTTGCCAGCCCCCGCTACCCCTTGCCAAGCGACAAACTGGTCTGTTGTTGTAGCAGCCAGCGTAACCGCCGCTGCTTGTCCAGGTGTCAAACGTACAGCTGCAAGTACGGCTTCTACCTGTTCGGGATGAGTAATTGGCGTAACTTTCGCTTTACCCTGCTGCATCAACTGGATGGTTCCCAGCTCTCGCTGCAAAGCCTCCTGAGTCGTGTAGCGCCCATCAGTAGTTTTTAAGAGTTCGGAATCGGAAGTAATTGCCTTCTCCAATTCGGCATAGCTAAAATCTTTGATTTCTGAAAGTACAAATTTTTCTAAAGCTTCTCGCTTAAAGGCAACTGTCCGTTCGCTGCAATGGGCGATCGCGTCTTTGACTGCAATGGTGGCTTTCTGTGTTGATGCATCGGCTGAAGTTTTGGGCACGTCGAACATCGGTACGGGATGCTTGATGTTGAGAGAGAGTGCCTCTTCCTGTGCTTTCCACCAGCCCAATAATTGATCGCGAGAGATTTCAGAGCCTTTGGGAGCGCGAGTCTTTAAGTTTGCCCATGCCTTCTGCGCTGGCGTAGCGTCATTCCCCACTAACTCTAAAATCTGCGATCGCCGTTTTGAAAAGTGAGCAAGCTGTTGAGGGGTATAACCAACTATCTCAAATTCATCCCCTTTGGCTTCTACCTGATAACCCAGCTTGCGAATTTCTTGAACTAGCTCATTACTGTATATGGCACCTAGTAACTTCTGGTTGTTGTAAAAAGCATCGTTGTGGACTGATTGCCATTTGCCATCGTCTAGCCTAGTTGCGTTCGCAACGATGCAATGAGTGTGTAGCTGAGGGTCTTTCTCCCGGCTGGTGTCGTGGTGGAACTGGGCAACGAGCAGATTACCCGTATCCACAACTTGGCGCCCGGATGGGGTTCTCGTCCGAGTCTGAGCATATCGATTTTGGATGGCTTCCAAAGTTCGTTCCACTGCTGTGCGATGCGCTTGCTCCAATTGGCTAGCGCCTCCCATCAACGCAGCGAGGCTTACAGATTTGGGGGCGCTAAATGTGAGATCCACTCCAGCTCTGTGTTTTTTTGGCTCGATAGGTTTGCCAGAAAGCTTTTTACCTTCCGGGCTTACCCCGTAGAGTAGATTTTTAAAGGTTTCAGCTTCTACTTCGCCCGATAAGCCTAAAGACTCTGCACCCTTACCGAACCAACTTGAATTTTGCTGGTTGGCTTCTTTGGAGTAGTAATTTTCACGGGTGAAGTAATTTTCCCCCTGCTTTGGAGAAATATTACTGAGAGTGAGCATTAGTAAAAAAGACTAACTAACTATTTATGCTAACGAATTTTAATTAGTAAAAACAATCATTTTAAAACTGCTAAATCTAATATTTCTTTCAACTTACCTTTTAGATATACAGGCATTTTGCGAGTATTTCCTGCCCACTTCTGGGCGTGATGTGTGAACAACCAAAATCTTTCTGGAGAGCGGTAAAATATCCTGCTCCCCTGCCCGCCGCCCGTCTACGGGCGTAGGGCGCATCTATTTATCGGCGCTCAAACCCATAGTATAGTTAGCTTTTTAAAAAAAATTAAGCTTTATCTATCAATAGATAGAGTTAAATAATTTATTGCTAAAGCTAGTGCCATTAAATAATTTTTACAGTTAGTTTGAAAAAACTTAGTTATTTAGGTTTTTCAGGGCAAGAGCAATGGCAAACCAGAAAAAAATTAATCCAACATTTGCTAAAGCTATTTTTAGTTCTCTAGAAATAGTTATAGATGCAAATAGCGAAAAACCTTTGATAGAGATAGTCCGAGAAAACTATGACTACCTAGAAGAAGCACTTAGTCAAAAAAATTACACTCATGAGCATTTAGCATATTTAATGCAAAAACAAGGCTGGCAAGTTGCTTCAGAGACGCTCAAGCAATATATGTTAAAGGTGCGAAAAGAGCGAAAAGCAAAGGAGGATAACAAGATAATAGAAATTTCGCGGGATATTTTGCAGGATACTTCGGAGGATATTTTGCGGGATACTTCGGAGGATATTTTGCGGGATACTTCGGAGGATATTTTGCAGGATACTTCGGAGGATATTTTGCGGGATACTTCGGAGGATATTTTGCAGGATATGCCAAGCGAAACTTTGGCATCAACTTCAAATACAACATCGCATAAAGTTTTACAGCAACCTGAAGGTAAATCTAAACGCAGGTTTACTCGGGAAGAGGACGATGATAAAGATTTTGACTTGTTGTCATACAGGTAAGGGGAGGATTTATGGCCAGGATTTATTTAATAGGCGGCGAAAAAGGTGGTGTAGGCAAAAGCTTTGTTGCCAGAACGCTAATGCAATATTTCATTGACAAAGGAATTTCATTTGCTGGTGTAGAGTCTGATATTGGCACCCCAGACGTAGCAACTATCTACAAGGAATATTGCAAAGTTGCCAGATTTTCTGAAGATGAACTTAAAAACGATCCCTTCAAGATTTATGACCTAGCGTTGGATAAACCTGTAGTAGTCAATTTACCAGCCAATATCATCAACCCTTTAAAAACTTGGCTAATCGAAAAAGAAATGGTGCAAATGGGGAAGGACGATGGCGTATCCTTTTGCCACTGGCTTGTTACTAACGGTAAGTTTGATTCGATTCAGCCTTGTTTAAATGTCATAGAACAGCTAGGCGGATTTATCCCTCACGTTTTGATTAAGAATCATGGGGCTGGACGGGAATGGGATTTAATGAACGAGCATCCAAGCTTGCTGAAATTTACTCAAGAGTACTTTGTCCCAATTATTGGCTTTCCCGATCTCGACCCCAAAGTTGTTAACAAACTGCTAGCCGAACGGCTTACATACTCGCAGTATCAGGAACCAGAAAGAACGGCTTCTTCGATGCGGGTCGTAGTCAGGTCGTTCCTTCGCAAGGCATACGAGGCTTTTGAATCTACTGGGTTGTTAGATAGCACTCAACCGCCCAAACTTCAATCTAATAAGTCTAAGAGCGATGACCAACAACACAAACAACGAGAACAACGAGCATAATTTTAAAGCTCAAACTCTTTTGGACATTGCTCTTGAAGGACAACCGCCCGAACGTAAAAGCCGAGTATTAGAACTAGCCCTTAAAAGCGAGATTAACCCTAACGAGGAAATCATCTTTCTCTTGATGATTGCTAACGGGCAGCTACAAGCATTGATTGAGGAGGCTCCAAAGGAGTGGCGTCAACTTTTGTTAGAAGAAGCTCCAGCCAAAATTGAAGCGAGCGCTAAAGAAGCTACTTATCGGGCTGAAGGATTTGTTGAAGCAACAGCTAAGACTGCTGCTGCTGAGTTGGAATACACGCGGGATATCGCTTTATCTGAATTACAAAAGCAAATGCTGGAACTTCGCCTGAATAAAGAGGATATTGCTATTCAAGCACAGCGAGAAAGAGAGGACATCACGACTTCGGCCATTCGGGAAAGAGAAGATATCGTCACCAGCGCAATCAGGGAAAAGGAGGCTTTAGAATCTCTAAAAGCTGAGGCACTTCTAGCGTTGTCGCAGGATTTGAAGTCAAAGCGGCTTCTTTTTGAGGAGTCTTGTCAGCAAGCTCTCCATACCTTTGTTAAGGCAGCGTTTAAGGAGGCTCAGAAATCCACTCCAGCCGATAATAAGGCCAAAGCCAGTCTTTATATCGCCGCCCTCTGTAGCGCTGTCTTATTGGTGGGTGCGATCGCTGGAGGGCTAATCGCCTGGGGCTTACTAGGGGCTAACGATGCCGTCCTGGGCAGAGAGCTTATTCAGCGCAATCGCGGACAGATTGCCAAGTGCCTTACTGATGGGCGTAAAGGCAACAAGAGCTGTCCGCTTTTTCTGCCCGATTGGTGAGTTAAAGGGCAATTTTCCTGTGCCCGAAGCGGCACAGGAAAGGTAACGTCTGCATGTCAGCAACATCCAGATGTCTACCCCTACTGGTTAGAGGTTGGGTTGCTCGCGATGTAATTTGCAAGCAAATGATTTATTAGAAGCAGAAGTAATCTATAAGCTTCTTATGTTAGCCTTGTAAAACAAAGGGAGTAACATATGAAAAGAAGCCAGAGTGTAGATTCTGCTACTGCACAAAAAGATCGTATTTCGATTGATGTAAGAGATTTAAAAGAAGAAATTGAGACGTGCCGAACCGACGCGGCATGGTCAGAGCTACCTTTATCCTCAAAAATCAGAGTGCTGATCAAGGAGCGGCTTGAGCAAATGAGAACAGCAGGCAAGGGGGCAAATAAATGAATGAGCAAGCCTTAACCCGCTTACTTTAGAATTGCTGCCACTTACTAGATGACGGCTTACAGCCTGCTAGCTTACACAAGAAGCTAACTCTAGGCATAGGGTAGCTTTTAGGCTAAGAAAATGGCAAAAAGGAGGTAATCGGCTGAGAGGACACGGAAAAACAAGGTTTCGAGCGAAAAACACCGTAACCCTGTTCTCAATTCCAGCGGGTATAAATTTACTTAAAAAATATATGATTTTCGGATGGAGCTTTTTCAGGCTTTCTTAGCGCCTTCCGTTCAGGCTATAACGTCTAAAAAATGGTATTTTTAGGAGGTCAAGCAATGATAAATAAAACTTAATTTCTAGCATCTCAATCCCTTAAGTCTCAAAGGCTCTACTCTTCCTAATGGGTAAGGGAAATATTGCTCTGCTTGTTAATATTTACTAGGAAAAACAATTTATGTTTTCTAAAAAATTATCGATCGCATTGTACCTTTGTCCTGTTAGAATCGATCTCAAATCTAGCTAACCTCTTGTTAAGCACTTGCTATCCAGCGGCCAGCTAAAACCTGAGTGAGTTACAACGATGCTTCTTAATCTAGATAGGTAGGTATATGCTTAAACGTGGATAAGCCGTCAGCTGCTTATGTTGCCCGATACTCGCAATTTACCGTTATGCCAGTCGCGTTGACGATAAATTGACCCGAAAAAGAAAAATTCCACTAATACCAGGAGCAAAGCCCAACTAGGAGCGAAGCCCAAGCTAGTAATAGCAGAAAAGAAAAACGTTTCAATATTTAGTTCGTTTAGAAGTGGCATAGGCTTGTGCCCAACCACACGATAGGAGTTCGCAAAAGATGCGGACTAATTCCTTCTTTTACAATATAGCATGGCTATTCGAGTAATCTACATTTTAGCGACAGATTACTCTCTATCTTTCGATAGAGACACAAAAAGTGAGAGTAAAAGGGATTGGTATTGCTCCAAAGCCTTTGTGCGTCGGTGTTCGTAGTATTTTTCTACCGCTTTCGACGTACTTCCAGGCGCACAAAACCTTAACGGATTGAATGTTGATTAACTAGCTCCTAGTCGGCTTCCTGCATTCATATAAGGAGCCGCAAATGTCATCTAACGAAGAATTCAACTTTGATCCAGCATCTATTAACGCTGCAACCGCAAGCGCCAAAGCACAAACCCACATCTCTAAAACCGGGCGCATCCAAAAATCTACCGTCGAAGAAGTAAGACGGCGGGCGGACATAGTAGATATCGTTTCCCGTCACGTCTCCCTCCGTAAAAGCGGCAAGAACTATATAGGTACTTGCCCCTTCCACCAGGGCAATCCCAAATCAACCAGCTTCAATGTCAGCCCCAGTAAGCAGCTGTATCACTGCTTTAGCTGCCTTGCCGGGGGCAATGCCATCAACTTCTTAATGATGCTTGAGCAGCGGACTTTCGTTGACGTAGTGCTACAACTAGCACGGGATTACAATGTTCCAGTGCAGTATGAGCAACACCCAAGCACCAACGAGCGCCAAACACCCAGCAAGCACGCACTAACAAATGCAGCTAACGCTCCTCAAGGGGCTGTGCGTCGTATCGATGAAACTCCTCACAGACTGCCAGACGAGCGCTCGCTGCACGTTGGCAACCAATCTCAAAACTTCACTTCTTCCCTAATTAATCAAAACCAGCGATCGCCCGAACATACCCTCGCCCATCATTCCACGAGATCGCTCCCCCACACCAACAATTCCCGTACAAACGAATGGATTATAGATAGCGCCGTATCTCCTTCAATCACCAACGCCAACCTGCGCTTTGGAAGCAACAGTCAACAAATTGCCCGGATTCTCAACTGGAACTGGTACAACCATACCCCAGGCTGGTACGTGTATTCTTGTGACCCCGTAACCGGAAAACGGACCAAAAAAGGACAATTTAAGCCAGATTCACCGCTACCAAGTATGAGCGAAGGGGAAAAGCCCATGAAGTACATCACCTTCCCCAAAGGCGATACCGCATCAGCAATCTTCTTAAAACTAGGCACCTTAGAAGATTGGATTGCCATCAGCGATCGCGTGGGCGTCCCCATTGAAAATGAAGACATAGACGAATCCCGCGAAGACATGGGATTTTGGCTGTGGGTACTGAATCACCCGCAGATACCCCTAGTCATCACCGAAGGGGCAAAAAAAGCTGGATGTCTGCTAACTCATGGGTGGGTATCCCTAGCCCTAGCTGGCGTTGATTGCGGACAGCAGGGGAAAGGACAAAGACTACACCCATCTCTCAAACCATTCATAGTACCCGGTCGTCCCATATACATAGCATTTGACGCTGACGTAATAGTAAAGCCACAAGTAGAAAAAGCGCTCCGCACGCTGGGACATCTAGTTGTACAAGCTAAAGGCTTAGTGCGGATTGTTTCTTGGGATTTAGAGCAGGGTAAAGGCTGCGACGACTTGATAGTAGCTTTTGGCATAGAGGCATTTGAAGCTGCATTTAACGAGGCTCAGCCTTATAGCTCATGGTTGAAATCGCTGACACGCATCCCACATAAATCAACTCAGTTTGCACATATGCAAGATAAAAACTTCGTAATAGCTGGGGAAGGCAGCAAATATATGGCTAGCAACCATATGGCCATACACGATGACAGTTCTAATGTTGCCCTAATGGAGCGTGGTACCGGGGGTGGCAATAACGGCGGTGGTAACAATGGCTATAGCGGTAGCTATAACGGTGGCAATAATGGCGGGGGTAACAATGACTATAGCAGCGGCTTTGGGGGTGGTAATAACGGCGGTGGTAACAATAGCTATAGCCATAGCTCTTCAGATGGCAACAACAAGCCTCTTCGCGAGTTAGATTTCGTTTTCACGCAAACAATCGTGAAAATGCTGTACAAGGACGACCCGCAAAGACCTTGGATATGCGTTGGTGACAAGTTCTATCAGTGGGACGGAACTTATTATCAAGAAGCCGATTTTGAAGAGCAGGAAATTAAGGTTACAGAATTCTGCAACGCTTACATAACATTTACCAAAGATGGTCAGCCGACAGCTCCTTACGCCAATCCAGAAAGCTTTAACAAAGCTATTGCATGGATTAAACAGCGGCTGCGCGTTCCGGGGCGTATTATCAACCCCCCAGGAATCAACTGCACCAACGGCGTATTGCAGCTATCGTGGTCGGGGACAGCTCCGTTTATGGTTCCGACGTGGAAGCTAGTACCCCACAGTCCCGATATGTACTACATCTACGCTCCTGGAGTGGAGTACAACCCAGACGCAGATACAACTCACACAGATCGTATGCTTGAGTGCTTGGATGCGCCGCAACGCGACATTTTTCTCAAAACTATCGCCGCCACGCTAGATTTGGCAACGGTGCGGAAGAATAAGGGGCGGGTAGTACGAGGGTTGTTGATGAAGGGGCTGGGGAGCAATGGTAAGGATACCCTGCGCGAGGCGGTGAAAGCGCTGTATGGAAACATAGGCATGACAGGCTGTAGCCTTAACGATTTCAAAGCTTACGATAACGGGCGGAAATTCCCATTAAAGAAACTTGTGGGTAGTCGCGTTAACTGGGCGACAGAAAACGCAACTGTTGCTCGCTTGGATGCTTTGCAGTCGCTAAAAGCTTTTCTTACTGGCGATACTCTCAGCTGTGAAGGTAAGGGAGTAGATGAAGTTGAGTATACGCCTGGGGGAGTTGGGATATTTAACTGTAACGATACTCCCAATCTTAAGGCGGCTCTTGAGGCGATTACGTCCCGTTGGGGCATTCTGACTTTTAACAAAACTTACAAGATTGGTGCTAACCCGCGCTTGGGGGAAATTGAGGCAGATCCTCGCTTCAAGTATGATGGCAGTTTTTTACAGGACAAGGTGTTGTCAGCTTTCCTCAATTATGTACTCGATGCTTTGGTGCGGCTGATGACAGAGGGTATTGATTACAGCTGCACTATTAAGGATTTGCTGGAAATTCAGGCAGAAAATTCCCATTTATTTCAGTTCTGCCAAGATGTGCGTTTGGGTTATGTGGCGGATTGTCGGACATCGGCTGGGGAACTTTGGGAGCGCTTGAAGCAATGGTATGAAGCTAATGGCACTCTTACTTATGAAGAGGGGAGTAACGGTCGGCGCAAATCTATTTGGGTTGACCAGGCTAAGTCTAGCGATCGCAATGTCAAGGGTCCCAATCAAGTTATTCCCAGATTTCAAAAGCTTTTCCCTAAAGCTAAACGCATTGTGTTTGAGGACGGACGTATGGGGTTATCGGGGATTGGGTTTCTCGATATTCCACCTGGTGATGGGGGTAACCGAAGGGGTGGTAGCAATCCTAATTCTCCAACGACGCCGAGTAATCCTTCTCCATCAGCTTCGGTTGTGAGGGAACCTGATGATGGGGGTAACCGAAGGGGTGGTAGCAATCCTAATTCTCCAACGACGCATCGCAATTCTTCTCCGTCAGCCTCAGTTGTTCAAGAAATTGATGATGGTGATAACCGAGGGGATGGTAGCAATCCTCCATTCCCAATTCCGTCGAGTAATCCTTCTCCATCACCCTTGGTTGTTCTTGAACGGATAGAGGTTGGTAAGGAACCAATAGAGGTAATTCTTGAGCCGATAGAGGAAGTTACAGGCGAATTACTGAGCAAACAACCTAATGGGGATAAGGGTTCTGAGGCAGTTGAGGCAGTTATTTTATTTGATAGGGAAGACGTTGAGCAAAATGATGTTTTGCAAAATCAATCGGTTGATAGTTTGTGTGATGTGTCTTCATTCAATGTCGGGAACGGTTACGTTCAAGACTTGCCTGAATCGTCTCATACGTTAGATATGGTAAGGGTTAGTGCCTCTCCTGTTACTCCTCTAAGTGGGACGTTGGAAACTCAAAGTGTTTTGGAAGAGGAAAGTTGGCAATCTTTGTGCGATGCATTGAGGGGATGTCAGTCAATGGAGGATATTAAGGAAACTGGCTATTATGACCTTACTTTTGAGCAGCAGACGTTTGCTCGTAAGAAGCTGGGTAAAGCTGAGTGCTTGCGGCTAAAGGCTATTGTTGATGCGAATGCTGCTGGTTCGGATGTGGGGTTGTCGGGACAAGAGGATGCGAACGCTCTCACTGGTATGGATACGTTAGAAACTAAGATTTGTGATGTGGGAGCGTCAGGACAAGAGTCAGGGAGCGCTTGGTCTGCTGACCCAATTGGGAAAAGGTGTTTAATTCAGCGCTTAGAGGGGGAGGTGTATAGCGATGATGTGCGCGTTGTTTGGGTCGAGGCTGTGATGGTTGAAGTTCCCCATGAACCCATTCGCTCTCACTGGACGTTTGAACTTCCTCGCTCTAAGTGGGTGCCGATATTTGGCTCAGATGAGTGGAAGTTGATTGAGTGACATGATGCTGTGCCAGGTTTAATGCTTTGATTATTGGCACGTTTGCCAGAAGCTGGGGTGTTTCACTCAACACGCACGTCTATACGAGAGCGATTCTCCGATTAACGAGCTACTCTGTATAAAAATCCTCGTGGCAACAATTCGCGATCGCACTCAACACGCCCGCATACTCGACAAGCTAAAGGGTAGAAGAATCATGGAAATCTTCCACTGCTTCAATCAAACCCAAGCTTATGCTTTGCTCCCAACATGACAATCAAATCAATATTCTAATTTTTCGCCTATGATAATAAATTCGTCCTGAACCACGAGAGCCAATCAAAGTAAAAGCCGCCTAATCTCTGGGATTGAGATGTTGTTTCATCGTCGTCAGCATTGCACCTCGCAGCGCAGCCGCCTTATCGGGATTTTGTTGAAAGTTGCGGTAAAACTCACTCATCAAATCCGCCGTAGGCGCATCCGGTACCGACCACAAAGATACAACTACACTCTTGACGCCTGCTGAAATTAGCGCTCGCGATAGTCCCACCACCAGTAATCTTCCCCTCCAGGAGAAAACGTAGCCCTTAGTGCGTGTTTCTATGGCCGGAACTTCTGCATTTAAATTGTCCAGAAAAACCAAGAACTATCTTTATGGATCAATAAATAGAGTAATTCAGCAGAATTTATTCAAGCTTTCAAAAGTGGAATAATCGATTTGATTGAGAAGTGTTCGGCTAAAAAACTATACCAGCCATATCCACGCTCCCTACCACTTCTTGTGAGCTATTCCTCTGCCAACAGATCTTCCATTTGTTTGAGAAGTTTTTCGAGTTGCCTTTGCTTTTTAGGATTGCTCCAAAACTTAGCTTTTTGCAAACGGCTAGATGCTTCTTTAAAGAGAATTTTGAGAGACTGTGGTTTTTCTTGAAGCGGACGAGCAGCGATGATTCGCTGTTTAATTTGAGTTAGCGACAGATTTTCTTGAATTGCTTCTTCTAATAGTGCCTGCCTTGCGGATGAATCCTTGATTCGAGCGAGCGCGATCGCTTTTGTATATTCAATTCGACCTTGGCGTAGGGCGTTGATAACTTCCTCCGGTAGGTTGAGTAAGGGTAGCCGACTGCTAACGAAGGATTCCCAGCTCATCAGCCCTAATGAGTCAAACATCGCCCTCACCTGCTCTCCCTCGGGGCTACCCAAAACGTTTTGGGTAACTTTTCCTTTGACCTCGTTTTGCATTCGGTAGAGCAGCGCTGTTGCCTCTTCAACACTTTTATTGAGTTGACTTGCCATGAGTTGCAGAATCCCCTCCGTTTCCTCGACGGGGTTTAAGTCTTCTCGCTGTAGATTTTCCACCAGCGATAGCTGTAGAGCTTCAGCATCAGTAAGTTGCCTCACAACTACAGGTACTGAGGTAAGTCCTGCTGTTTGGGCGGCACGGTATCGTCGCTCCCCTGCTACCAACTCATAGTCCCCCTGCTCTCTCGGTCGTACCAACAGAGGCTCTAAAATGCCGAGTTCCTTAACTGAGATTACTAGCTGCTGTAATTTCTCTAGGTCAAAGTAGCGTCGTGGCTGTTCTTGTGGAAGATAAATCCTGGCTATCGGTACCACAACAGCAGCCGCCGCAGGTTCGGGTTCTCCCAGTAAAGCCGCAACTCCTCTCAATTTACTTGTATAAGGTTGGTCTTTCTTGCTCACAATTCACTACAATTTCTCTAAACTTAAGGCAATGTTTTTCAAAACAGCGACGGCAGGATGCTTGCGGTTGAACAGCGCTAACGGTAATCTAGCTTCACTTGCATCTGCAAAAGCAATCGAGCGGGGAACTGGCTCGTAGACGGAAGCGAGGGGGGACAGTTGTTCGATAATCGCGTTTAATGTTCGTGTTTCCTGAGCCGTGCGGCCATCGTGCATAGTGGGAATGAAACCCGCGATCGCTAAGTCCCGGTTAGCCTTGGCGCGAAGTCCCGCAACAGTGTTCAACAACAAATCTGTACCCTGAAATGCTTTGAATTGAGTTTGGATAGGGACAAGTACGTGCGTGGCAGCAACTAAGCCAATCATACTCAGGATTCCCAGGCTTGGGGGGCAGTCGATCAATATGAAATCATAGTCATCTCTAACTGGAGCCAAAGCCTCCTTCAGGCGCATCTCTCGCATTAAAGCAGCAACCAGTTCGAGTTCAGCAGCACTTAAGTTGATGTTGGAGGGAGCAATGTTCAAGTCGTGGATTGGCCCATGAATTGCCAGTGGTTCTTCTCCGACGACGGCTTCATATACGGTTTTAGACAACTCAACTGGGTCAAGTCCCATGAAGGTCGTTAGTGTTGCTTGGGGATCTAAGTCAACCAGAAGTACGCGGCGCGGATGGCGTTGGGCTAGATGGTAGCCAAGATTCATCGTTAAAGTTGTCTTGGCCACGCCGCCCGACTGGTTAAACAAGGCAATTATTCGGCTCACCTTGATGTTCCGTAAAAATAAAGTTCTAAACTGACAACAAAATCTGAAATAGCTTTAGTCTTTTTCAACAGGTGGAATTCCTTGAGTCCAAGCCAGTATCTGAAAAAGCATTGTACTGACTTAACTTTCTCGCCACCGTACTCCAGAGGAGTACAAGA
Source organism: Microcoleus sp. FACHB-831 (assembly GCF_014695585.1). Lineage (NCBI taxonomy): Bacteria > Bacillati > Cyanobacteriota > Cyanophyceae > Oscillatoriales > Microcoleaceae > Microcoleus > Microcoleus sp. FACHB-831. The sequence goes on from NZ_JACJON010000050.1 coordinate 17,585, forward strand.
GATTTCGCTCGTTTTTGCGTGCATTTTACACGCGGTAGACTGAATATACTCTTTTCCGCGACAATAAACAACACCAATTTTCTGTAAAATTGCCAGGGAATCAAATATAAGTCGAGACCGAAACATAGCTCGCACTTGGCGCACTCATGGGGGATAAAACTTCTAAGCGGAAGGTATTATAGCGGCGTTGCATAATAGAAGGATGATCTGCATTCACTGTCAATCAAACCAAGTCTGTAAAAATGGACATCGGCGCGGCAAACAAAACTATTTTTGCCGTGCTTGTGGCAAACAAT
>NZ_JACJON010000051.1 GCF_014695585.1 Microcoleus sp. FACHB-831
CTGGCTGTGGTACGCATCTATAATCTTTTGCCGTAAATCAATGGAGTACGCTTTCATTTTTAACTCATCAAATATTCACCCTTTTATACCTCATTCACTTGAGAAAGGCTATATAAAAACCTAACTCAAAATACTTCCCCCGGCCAAGTCGCCTGGAAATGTATGCAATAAACTTTGATAGTAACTCTTAGTAAATAATCCTCCCGCTACTGCCTCTAAATCGCCGTAGGATAGTTATCTGACTCTAGATCCTCTTGTACGGAATCTAGGTCGTTTTGGGTAAACTCCCAGCCGAAATCTTGAGCCAAGTTGACCAAGCTTGCCTGACTATCGAGAGCCATTAGCTTCTTTTCCCTAGCCTTATTTGAATCGGCAGTTTTTAATAAGTCATAACCAGGTTCTTTTGACATTTTCTTTTTTACCTTATTTGTTAGTTGCGTTCTTACACTTTAAGATCGGGTAAATTAGGGCGTCAATAGTGCATACACAACGTTTATCAAGTCTTGATAATTTGAATTTATTTACTGACATTTACTGCGTATTTTCACGCTAACTAACGTTTAGTAATATGTTTTTTTTTCATATCTGCGTATTTTTACGCTGTACCGCATTTCGTTCTTTAACTAAGATCTGCAACTTGCTCCCTTGACTCGGTAGAAATTAAGAGCTTCAGCATTTAGCGCCAGCCTTTTCCATAGGAGGAGTTCCGAACTTGAGGCGATGTTAATGGACAAAGCACGCCCGAATTCAAGTTCTAGGCGTGCTTTGCCCTTATGCCAGAATTATGCAAACAGTTCTTTGCCCGTCAGGGTTCGCGATAGTAAAACCCAATTACACTTATCCTTAAGCGAACTGTATTGCCTGACAAGCTGTAATGTCAAATTAGTGATTTTTCCCGAAGTCTGTCGCTTGTATACTCTAACTACTAATTTAGTTGTAGCTGACAAGAAAGCAGACAATAAATAAAAACAGACTTTCGGTATTTCCACTAAATTGAAGAAACCACAATCCTCAACCCGCTTGCTGATTCCCTGGTATCCGGTAACAATCTATAGCGGACAGCACTGCGACAAAACCGAGGACGGTTCAACCAACAACCACCGCGCAGCATCCGATAATTATCATCTCCACCCTCTTCCCAAACTCTAGCATCTGAGGGCGCGTTAACATAATTTTCATGCCAGGGATCTGCACACCATTCCCAAACATTACCGTGCATATCGTACAATCCAAAATGATTGGGGACTTGTAGACTCCCCACATTTATTGTTTCTTGACGATGCTTTCCTTTTGGCTGAGAATTGTAAGCGTAATTTCCGTTTAAATTAGCTAGTTCTGATGTAATTGTGTCGCCAAAATGGAATTGTGTAGTTGTTCCTGCTTTACAAGCATATTCCCATTCTGCTTCGCTGGGTAATCTATATGGGCGCCCGGTAAAGTTGGCAAGCCTAGCACAAAATTCTATTGAATCGTACCAAGATATATTTTCGACTGGTCTATCTTCACCTTTGAAGTAAGATGGTTCGGGATTCAATTCACTAATGATTTGGGGTAAGGCTGCTACAGCTTTCCACTGTGCTTGCGTTACCTGTGTCTTTCCTATCCAGAAGGGTGCAACTGTTACCTGGCGCTGTGGCTTTTCGCGGCTATCTGATTGTTCCGCGCTATCTGTTGAACCCATGAGGAAGGTGCCATCTGGTATGTATACCATTTCGATGACTGCCTTACCTACATTTTCGCTATGAATTTTTCTAGTTTCTGATGCAATTACGTTGCCGATTTGCGCTTTAAATTCACTCATTTGCGCTTATTAAACCTGTAGATGCACTGATTTCCCTTATAAAAGGGATATCATGCTAAGGAGTGTTTGTCTAGTAGTAATTGCGTCTATTTTTGCTTTATAGCGATCGCGGTTCGCTATGATTCTACGTTTGCTAATGAGCTTTACCTGCACCGAGATAGAGTTCTCCTACCTTGGGATCGTTTAATAATTCTAAACCGGGGCCCGTGAAGCGATCGCGTCCTGATTCCAACACATAACCGCGATGTGCCATCTCCAAAGCCTTCCGCGCATTTTGTTCTACAAGCACAATTGCTTTACCAGTTTGATTAATAGCTTTAATCTGCTCAAATACGCTATTAACCAATATTGGCGACAGTGCTGCTGATGGTTCATCTAATATCAACAAACTGGGTTCAAGCATCAAAGCTTTTCCCATTGCTAGCATTTGCCTTTCTCCCCCAGAAAGCGTTCCAGCACGCTGACGACGGCGTTCTGCAAGCTTGGGGAACATAGTAAATATTTTGTCTTTGAGCGGTTTTAAAGGAGCATTACTAATAAAAGCGCCCATCTCTAAATTTTCTTCTACGCTCAAAGAAGGAAAGACATTGGCGAGTTGCGGCACGTAACACATCCCGCGCTGGACAATTTTATCTGACTTTAAGCCAGCAATATTCTGGCCTTTAAAAATAATTTTGCCCTTGTGGGGGTTTAGTAATCCAAATATAGTCTTAGCTAAGGTTGATTTCCCCGCACCGTTGGGGCCAATCACAGCCACCAATTCACCGGGATAAATCTTAAAATTAACGCCTTGCAGGATATCTAAATCTTTAACATATCCTGCATAAACATCTTCTACTTCTAATATCGGTTGGTCGGTCATTGGTAATGAGTAATGGGTAATGGGTAATGGGTAATGATGAATTATGAAAGCGACAAGGATGAATTGGGTAAAGCGAACATTTCGTAATTCATCATTCCATAATTCATCATTTTATTCCCACTTTCCCATCCCCAAATATTATGGGGTTTTCTGCAAATCCGGTCGTTCTTCCGGGACAATTGCCCCTTCTACAGGGCATACCTGTAGACAGATACCGCAATCGATGCAGGTGGAAAAATCAATCCAGTACCAGTCAGTTCCCAGAACATTTTTGCCGGGGCCTTCGTGGATACAAGCAACAGGACAGGCATCGACGCAATCGGCGACGCCTTCGCAGGTATTGGTAACAATTGTGTGCGGCACAGTGTTCTCTCTCTTAGGATTGGCAGACTGCTACTAGGCTACCAGCGATCGCTACTACGGTTCATTGTTCATTGTTCATCATAATTAGCCACTGAACAACGAACAAAAAACTGCGCTACTTTCCTAGCGTCTCAATTTCAGTAGCACCATCAGCCTTAACCCAGGCAATGCGGCTGATGCGACGGCGGCGAGCATAGTTTTGCACTTCTTGCGCTTCGCGCCCTCCTAGATCGATCTCAACCCGCACTAGATCGGCGGAGTCTCTTAGGGTTTGGGCATAGGCGATCGCCGCACTATAAGCTTGAGCTGTCTGGGGTACGACTAACCAATCGCTTGCAGGTGTTTGGCGGGGCATTTCAGCGCTCGACAGCAAAATTTGGTACAAGTCTTCGATGTTGAGTGCAAAACCAATTCCAGGATATTTTTGTCCTTGCGGATGATAAAGTTGCAGCAGTTCGTCATAGCGACCGCCCTGCCCCAAAATCTGCGCTCCTGCCCCAGTATCGCTCACCGCTTTAAACACGATCCCCGTGTAGTAATCCAAGGTTTGGATTAAGCTCAGGTCAAGAGTTAGGGGGAATCCACCCTTGTCGGCCATACTGTCGTCGAGCAGTTCGATGAGCGATTTGAGATTGTTGACAATCTCTCGTCCTGATGGATCTAGCTCCAAGGTAGAAACCCTTTGCAGCACATCGGCTGGGCGTCCGCGCAGGTCAAAAAGAAATAGCGCACGTTCCAGTAATTCGGTCGATAAAGGCAGGGTTTCGAGAGTAACGCGGTCGAGATGGGAAATGCATTCGCGCACTTTGTCTTGCAGATTGGGTGGAAATGGGGAGAGGAGCGATCGCGTCAGATCTGCCTCCCCTAAAACCAAGTGCCAGGTCGCCAAACCGAGGTTGTTCATGCAGTCTGCCAGCAACAGCAACACCTCTGCATCGGCCAACAAGCCACCACCGCCTAAGAGTTCCACCCCTGCTTGGTAAAACTCCTGCTGACGCCCGCGATCGCCCTCAGCATCTCTGCGGAATACATTAGCGTTGTAGTACAGCCGTTGCGGATAGCTAGCTCCTTCCATGCGCGTCGCAGATGCACGCGCGATCGATGCCGTCAGTTCTGGGCGCAATCCCAGCGTTTCTTCAGTTGCATCCTGCACCTGAATCACAGTTGACCGCGCGATCGCACCGCCTGCCATCAAAGTATCCAACCGCTCCAGAGTCGAGGTGATAATCCGGTGATACCCCCATCTGTGGAAAACCTGCTGCAAGCGGTGTTCGATCCAGCGTTTTTGGGCAACATCGAGGGGTAGCAAATCCCTCGCGCCTGTAGGTGGTTGATGAACCATTACTTTTTCTTGCCACCAAACATACCGCCAAATAACCCGCCTCCGCCTTGTTTATCATCAGGCTTGCCAGATGGTGGCTTGCCTGGGGGCGTTTTTCCGGGGGGTGTTTTTCCAGCCGATGTCGTTGCCTTGCCACCAGCACCGCCAGCCGCTTTCCCCATAGCTTTGTCTAGTATCTCTTTGGCTTTTAAAGCGTCTGGTTCTTGGGGATTCACTTGCAACGCTTTGTTAATGTGAATTTTAGCCATTGTTGCCTGATTTTGCCTCAAATAAGCCATCCCCAGCAAGCCGTGAGCGCGGCTGTTGTTCGGCTCTTGTTGCACGGCATCCCGCAATTCCAGAACTGCTTTGGCAACATTGTTCTTCTCCAAATACTCGGCGGCGCGACGGCAATTGGGTTCGACTCTTGAGGTTGCAGGTGCTGGCGCTGGTGTTGCGGCTGGTTGCGATGTCCCGCTTGACGGTGTTTTGATACCGCCAGTTGCTGTTGTGGCAGCAGGTTGAGTGGTTTTCCCAACCCCTTGACCTTCTTTTTTCATCAGGTAGACCATGTTGATCTCGCTGATTTGAGCGATCGCGTCCGCTATTTTGTCAATAGTTTCGTACTGGGTTTTAGCCTGGTTAGCGATCGCGTTTTTGTAGGCTATGTCTATATTTGCGCCTGCACTCGATAACTGCTTGGCACTTTCGGTGCTTAGTTGGATTTTTGCCGCTTCAGAGGCGAGACGTTTACCCATTCCCCTGAGCGTAACTAGATATTCTGTCCTTGTGCGCTCCTTAGAGAGTTGTGCATATGCTGGACTTACAAACTTCGAGAAAAGCTGGCTAGCCAGTTCTTTTTCCGCTTTACTTTCCGCTTTGCAACTATCGGGATGCAGGCGACGAGCAATCAGCTTATATCGTTGACGAATATCATCTGGGTTCGCGTCAACTGGAACGCCCAAAATTGCGTGGTTGTCGGTGAAATCAAACTTAAAGAGTCCGCGTTGTATTTGAATAGACATAGGCCGCGAGCTTATCTCCCTGCCAGAAGAATTCCTTATAGTGTACTGCGCTTAACTGTTGCGTGGGTTATTTTAGCTCATACAGAATTTTTGACAACATCACTACTCCAAGCTGCCATTGAAGGAACTTGCAGTAGTTCGGTGCTGAGGCTGTCGTGAATGTGTCCGTTTGTAGCCAGAATTCGACCAGACGCGATCGCCAACGGGCTGGTATCATAGGCGGTCACTCGCCCACCTGCTTCCTCAACTATAACCACACCTGCTGCCACATCCCAGGGTGAAAGCCCCCGTTCCCAATATCCATCCAAACGCCCCATTGCAACATGACACAAATCGAGCGATGCTGAACCGCTGCGTCGGACTCCTTGTGTTAGGTGGGTGAGATGACAAAATTCAGCATAGTTATTATCAGATGTTTCGCGGCGATCGTAGGCAAAGCCTGACACTAGCAGGCTCTTGCTCAACTGGGTTGTTTTGGATACGCCGATCGGGCGGCGGTTGCGAGTTGCTCCTAATCCTCTAGCTGCGCGAAACAGTTCGTTGTGAAAGGGGTCGAAAACTACCCCCACTGTACTTACTCCCCCTATTATCAACCCGACACTCGCTGAGAAAAAGGGATATTGATGAGCGTAATTTGTTGTGCCATCCAGGGGATCGATTGCCCAGAGGTATTCGCTGCTTTTATCTCCCAATTGTCCCGATTCTTCTGCCAGAATTTGATGATCTGGGACGTGGCGGCGCAGTACAGCCAGAATTTCGGCTTCTGCTGCTTTATCTGCTGCGGTTACTAAGTCTCCGGGGCGACCTTTTTCTTCTATTTCTTCTAATTTTCCTAAGTAGTTTTGCAAGACGACACCTGCTGCCATTGCCGCTTCGGTTGCAATGTCGAGGAGAATTTGCAGTTGTTCGGGTGTATGGTTCATGGAGGATGAGGTTTAAGTTTTAAGTTTGTAGAGACGCCGATTTATTGCGTTTTGAGTTTAATTGAAGGGCATAGGTAATAGGGCTAAAAAACTAGCAATGCCCAATGCCCCATTACCAATTAGCGATACTGACGCCGAAATTCAGATGGGCTGAGGCGCATGGGTTGTTTGGGGTTCCAGATGCCTCGCCCCATAAGGCGGGCTTCTTCTTGGGCACGAGACAGGCGTTGGTCGTATTTGTTGTTAGGCGAGCGCGGCACAAACAGGGCATACCCTTCGCGGATTAGTGTCTCGTTAAGCAACACGCGATCGCGCCACAGATAAGCTAACCTGCGCTCATATCGGTCTTTTGTTTCCTCATCTGACTCAAGAATTACGGGTTGCCCGCCAATCAACTGCTCTAGTCGTTCTTGCGCCTTATGTCCCCAAGGTCGCTGTTTCATATCAGGAGCCTCGACGCCAATCAGTCGCAGTCGCTCAAGCAATGGTGGTTGTTTAGCGTTGTCTATCACTTCCACACTTTGACCGTTGACAACCCGCTCGATTTTCACACTCATTCCTACTGGCGGTGGTGTGGATTGACAACCGACGAGCAAAAGGCTGCATGCAAAAGCCAGGATAATATTCGAGCGGTGGCGTAAAGTACGCCATATTGTTTTATATTTCCAAGACTTTAACTCCTGAAATCCTCCATAGATATTGGTTTGACACTTTAAAATCGAAAATCCGAAAGCGTTGCAAAGCCTTAGCGATCGCCTGCCTGAAGGCATAGCGCTATCCAAAATTGTATTAATCTTCATCCAAGGGTAAGCCGAAGCGGACTTTGCCCTTAGCAAAGTATTGACCGAACTGGAGTTCGTAGACTTCATCCTCATCTTGCGTTTCCACTTCCAGATCGGAGCGGGGATAACTCACACACAAAAGAGCATAGCCCTTGTCGCGCAATTGGGGAGAAAGCCCCATAGCCTCCGGTTGATGGACAACACCCGCCAACACGCGCACGGCACAAGTAGTACAAGCTCCATTCCGGCAGGCAAAAGGCATCTCGACGCCTTGGTTTTCCACGCTAGTAAGAATATAGCGGTCTTCTGGCACTTGAACAGAGTGTTCGACACCAGTTTGGCGATTATTTATCCGAATCGTGTAGTAATTGCTCATCAAATTAGTGTAATATTAAATATTGGCGGGTTGATTCATCATTAACCCGTAGCGCAAAACGCATAACTCACCTGGAGAGGTGGCCGAGTGGTTGAAGGCGCAGCACTGGAAATGCTGTTTGGGGGCAACTTCAACGAGGGTTCGAATCCCTCCCTCTCCGTTTAATTATTAGCCATAAATCAAGACTTAGGAGCCAGAATTATTTTTCTGACTCCTGAGTGCTTTATTATGGCTTTTGGCTTTATTTAGCGGGTTTAGCTGATTTAGCCGCACCAACCATCTTTTCAAAACTCAGGGCACCAACTGCCACAGTTACTATGACTATCCCAGCCCACTGTACGAACTGCAAAGAACTTTGAGGGCTTGGAGTAATCCAAAAGGCCAAAATCGCTGTTAGAGCAGGCCCGCTGGAAGCGACGATAGATGCACGGGCAGGCCCCATGTAGCGAACGCCCAAGTTATTTAGTAGATAGCCCGCGAGTGTCAACACACCCAATATAACGGCACCCAGGAGGAAACCAGGCCACTTGTCTTGCACCACCTGAACGCCAAAACCTTCGGGTAATGGCAGCATCAAACTAAAGCTGGTCAATACAAAAATGGTGGAGAATTGAACCAAGCTGACGGGTACGGGGTGAAGCTTTTGGAAACCCAACTGCATAAAAATCAGGTATAAAGCAAAGGCTACACCCGACACTGCTGCCATAGAGACACCAACAACAGGATTAGTCGCCGCGGTAGGTGCTGCTGCCAGGATCTTAGGCAAAGAAACTAAAACAACACCCGTTATCACAGCCGCCATCACACCCCAGCGGAGTGCGGAGGGACGATCTTTGAACAGCAGCCATGCCAAGGGAACTGTAATGATAGGGTACATAAACAGAATCGTCACAGCTACCCCAGGGCCAATTTGGGCGATCGCTATGTATATAAGTACCTGAGACAAAAAGAGGAAAAAGCCGCTCCCCACTACATTTAAAATTGCACGGGTGTCTTTTGACTTAAAAAACCTCCTTATGTCTTTCCACACAGGTGGATAGAGAAACATCGCCAGAAGCGCCAATAACGGTAGGACAACTATCATCCGCAGCCATAAAATTAACAGCGAGTTGCCCAGAACCAGTTTGATGAATCCTCCCAACGGGACAACACCAAAGATTTTGTTGGGGTAGCCAATGATCCCGACAATAACGTTATGTATTGACAAAGCCACTGTCGAAAGCAGGACTAGAATAAAACCCAACTGTGCTGGGGGGGCTTGCTTTTTTTCGGGTCGAGTTAGCGACGCGGAGGGCTTGTTTTGTGTTGGCTGCGTTACTGTTGTGGGCGCAGGCGTAGTCCCTCCGGCTTGGATTTGTTGACCCAGACGTTTGACCAAAGCCTCTAAAATCGCCTCCCCTTGCTGTTCCAGGCTGTGCATCCGGCTCAACTGCTGGGCAAGCGAACTTTGATAGCTGCTAAGGTCTTGTTGCAGCGTCTTGAAGGTCATCCTCATTGTCGAATCTAGCGAGGAGAGTAACTTTTGGGTATTTTCGTTGTACTCGTTCGCCTGCGAGGTAGATAAGCGATCGCCACCACCAGAGTTATTCAGATGCAGGTGCGATGTATCTGGCATCTGATTCATTTGCTGCATTAGTTGCTCTTGCAGCTGCGACGCCAAAACTTGAGCCATTTGCGCTGCTAGCTGTTGCTGTTGAGCAAGCTGCTGCTGACGCTGTTGCTGTAACCCGTCGATCTCCTGCTGCAACCGCATTTTGTCAGCCTGAAGCCGATCTAGGTCTTGATTCAACTGGGCGATGAAATTTTGCCCCAGCTTTTCAATATCCTGAATCATTGCCCTTTGGATAGGCTCTGTTGACTGAGGAGTGCCGTTGCTAGGGTTGTCCGGTAGATTGTCCAGTTGACCCATTTGCGTTTAACCTCTATATAAGGATTAACTAGAAAAGCGATTAGCGCTTAGTCATACAAAGAGTTAGCTGGGTACTAACTGCTGTTGTATTGGTATTTCCAGTATTTTGTCAAATTCAGCCCCCCATTGCATCGGCAGGAGTCTTAAAATAAATATCCTTTTTGGGCGGATAATGCAAATCCGGGGGAACACTTTAGGTAATTATCAGCTCTTCTTTAGCGACACACCCCGCGCTGACAGCGGATGAAAGGGCGCGTTCGCCAAAAGAGCCAGTCACAAGTTTGTCATACAAAAGAAAAAAAACTTTGCCTTTCCAAGACTTTTGGCTCGTGACTGCCAACAAATTAAACCCGAACAGCTTACCTTGAAGTAACTTCAGTGCAGATTTCCCGCAAATGGGTGGAGGCTTTCGGCGCGTTAGCGGCTAACGCCTTCGCTACGCTGCATTTGGTCGTTTGCAGAGGCTACGCCTGACGCTTCCTGTTTTCCAGGCTAATGCCAAGTACCCATAAAGTTACTAGCCCCACCCCAATCCATTGGTTGATCTGCAAGCTTTCCTGAATGAGCAGCAAAGCTAGGATAACTGTAAATGCAGGCCCGCTAGCTCCAATAACTGAGGCTAGGGTTGGGCCAAGCAGAAAAATACCCATGTTATTAAATAAATAGCCAAACAGGGTGGTTAGAGCCAAAACTACACCTGCACCCACTAGCTTAGGCCACATTCCCCCATCAATGTCGTATCCTACTACCAAAAGACCCAACCACGACAATACTAATATGGTACTGAAACTAATTACACTAACGGGGGCACCCTTAAGTTTACTGAGTTTTGTAAAAATCAGATAAAGTGCAAAAGTCACCCCTGATGCAATAGCTGTCGCTGCTCCTAGCCCAATATTATTATTAGCCCCTGCTGACAAGTTGGGAATAGTTAGATAGCCTCCTATACATATCGTGACCATAGCCAAGATCAGAGTAGAGGTTGGCTGCTTTTCAAACAAGAGCCATTCTAACAAAATGGTAACTAGCGGATAGATAAAGAAAATGGTGGTGGCAACACCTGTAGGTATGTTGCCGAGGGCAATATATATAAAGAATTGAGACAGAAACAGACAAACGCCGCTAATAATGGCAAACCAGAGGCGGGGGCGTTCTTTGGGCTTTAGCAGTTGCTTGATATCACGCCAAGTATTGGGATAAACTAGCGGCGCTACCCCAAAAGCCATTATCGGTGCTGCCAGCGCTACACGTATAAATAAAATTAAAAGTGAGTTGCCGGGACTAGGAGAAATAAATCCTCCCAATTTGAACATACCAAAGATAGACTGTTCTTTCAAAATTACCCTTGTGACAACGTTTTGTAACGACATCAGCAGCGAATAAAGTAAAACCAGTCCTACCCCTTTTATCAATTCATTTCCCAGTGGTGGCGTTACAGATGCTACTGGAATTTGTGGTTGAACTTGTTGTTGACTGTTAGTTGGCCAATTATTTACTTGCTGGCGCTGGGCTTGTTGTTCAGTTTTGATCTGTTCAATATCTTGTTGAAGTTTTTCGATGACACTTTGCAAATTTTGCTGCTGGTTTTTAAGTTGACGAATCGCAGATTTGAGCAAAGTTTCTGTTGGTTTATCGGCTCCGTCGATTTCGCGATCTGGTTGATCTTGTAGTTGCCCCATTTGCGTTTAACCTTATATAAAAAAAATTAGTGATTAGCTAATTGTACGCTTTACAAGGCAAATACTGTGGTGCTATTGTATGGGGATTTACACTATGTTAAATAAACAGCAATAGTGGGGGTAAATTGCTATGCAATATCTTGGAGCGATCGCATCGCTATGCACTCAGCCATAGCCGACGAGCAACCATAAAGATTATTGCCCCAAGACCAGCAGATATGGGGATGGTAATTATCCAAGCAAGGGCGATTGTTTGTAGAGTTTGAAAGCGAACTGACTTCCAGTTTTGAATAAGTCCAATCCCGACGACAGCACCTACTAAGGCGTGGGAAGTGGAGACGGGTAAGCCGAACCGAGAGGCGAGCAGGATGGTGGTGGCGGTGGCTATTTCGGCGCAGAATCCACTGCTGGGCTGGAGGGGAATTATTCCTTCTCCAATCGTAGCGATGACTTTTTTACCCCAAACGGCTAAACCTGCGACAATACCAGCGCCGCCAACCAGGAGAATCCAGATGGGAATAGTGAAGCCAGCGGTGGGAACGGAACCTGTGCGATCGATGTATGAAATTGCCGCTAGGGGCGCGATCGCATTTCCCACATCGTTGGAACCGTGAGCAAAGGCGACAAAACACGCACTCAAGAGCTGAAACCGCGCTAAATGCCGTTCAATAGGATTTTGGATTTTGGATTTTGGATTTTGGATTGAGGATTTGTCCTCTTCTTTCAAATCCCCAGTGCCTAATTCTCGCCAACTGAACCAGGTGAGGGAGCATGTGGCGATCGCGCCTATAGCCAGGGGGATGTCGTGAGGGGGGAGGCTAATGCCGAATTTGTCTGCAAGCAGAATATCTATTGGTTGGCTTACTGCTGGTAGCACAATTACGCCAAAGATGCCCAGCAGCGTTGCACTCAGCCAGGGAATCCACTCGCGCAACTGGAATAGAGGATCGGGTGGATCGAGAATCCAACGCTTGACGACACTGTAGAACAAAGCAGCGATCGCTCCACTAACGACGGGTGTTAATATCCACGCAAGGGAGATCGTGCCTAAGCTAGACCAGTTAACAGCACCGACACCAGCAGCGATCGCGCTAAAACCCGCGATCGCGCCTACTACAGCATGGGAAGAAGATACTGGCAAGCCGCGACTGGTGGCAATTTGCAGCCAGATGCCGCAGCCTATGAGAACGGATACCATGCCGATTAGTAACACTTGTGGCTGCGATGCGAACAGCGTCGGATTAACAATTTCCGTCGCCAGCGTTGAGGATACAGCACGCCCAAACAGCACGGCGCCTAAGAATTCCAAGATACCAGCAATAAATAGAGCTTGCCGTAGGGTGACAGCCTTAGACCCCACAGACGTGCCCATTGCGTTGGCAACATCGTTTGCTCCTAGATTCCAAGCAACGTAGAAGGCTAGAAGGGCGACTAGAAAAATCATGTCCTACTAAATACCGATACGGCTAGTTTATCCAGTGAGATATACCACCTGACCAAGGTAAATTTCATCTTCCAGATGGTAAGTAGTCTTTGAAATAACAGATTTTGGTAGTCGAAAGATGTAGTTTAATTAGTTATCAATTCGGATAGTGGTACAAAGCGCTGTATGAGTAAGTGTGAGATAAACTACTATTGAGTTATTGGGAAAAATTTATTTCTCAATAGCAATGGTGTGAGTTGTGTGAGACGAATTTATGCGTTTTCCAAGCCTTGCCGTTTGTACTTTAACTGCTCTAGTGGCTGGAGGGCTGACAGCCGGAGCAACCGAGACTCCGAGTTTTGAAGGTTCCCCCCAGGAAACCTACAAGAATAACTTGAGTGTTGCCAGTGCTAATGTAACGGATAGCACGAGTGCAGCGATCGCCGCACCAGAAATGGTGCAAGAACTATCAAGCGATCGCCTAGCGCAGGCCCAGCCTGCCCTGGTAGCTCAAAATGCCCCAGCACAGGCGGCGCCAGAAGCGATCGCCCAGCCAAACATTAAAGCACTCCCCGCAGATAATGCGATCGCGGAGTTATCGACTAACGCTGCCAAACAGCCAGCATTAGATATATCAGCCAATAAAAATTCCGAACTATTTTCCCCCAACATCGCGAAAGCTGAAGCCGATGGGAAAACCGAACCCGGTGCATACATAACCAAGGCTGATGCACTTCGCCCCGATGAGTCTGCCGCAGCCTCATCCAAGTCACAGGCTAGCCAGACGGTTGCAGATGCGACACCCGTAGCTGCTACTCCTTGTACTTCGCAAAAAGTTACCAACCCCCAGTCTGCAAGTTTTCAACTAGCTCAAGCCGAGACAACAGGTACGAACAACTGTCCTCGTCCGCAGCGCATTACGCCACTGACACTGCCACAAGTAGTGGATGAATTTGGAGCTTCGCCAGCTCTGAGCATCGCTATCCCAGTTGGATTTGGTGCCGATAACAACACCATCTTTGCAGGTGGCGAATATCAAGCCAGCGTGCGAGAAGATGACGGTTCTGTAGGATCTGCCGGGATAGGAATTGGCTTGGGCGATGCTGCTAAAGCAGTGGGTCTAGAGCTATCTTATGCCTTGGATACTGACGACAGGTTCGAGGATGGTGGCTTTAATGCCAAACTGCACCGTCGGTTTGCAGGAGATTTGGGAGTAGCATTGGGCTGGAACGGTTTTGCAAATACTGGTCGCAACGACTTTGAACACTCTAAATATGGAGTTATTACCAAAGTATTCAGAACGCGGCCATCTATTAATGAAGCTTTAAGCCGCGTTGCTGTTACTGTTGGTGTCGGTGATGGACAGTTCCGGTCAAATGGTGCTGTGCGTCGCGGTGAAAACAATATCAACGCTTTTGGTAATGTGGCCCTCCGGATTGTCCGACCTGTGAGTTTTATTGCAGAGTGGACGGGACAGGATCTGGGATTGGGTCTTTCCATTGCACCCTTCAAAAATTTCCCCTTTGTGATTACTCCAGCGGTGCGCGACGTTGCTGGTGCAGGTGACGGTGCGCGATTTGTACTAGGCGTTGGTACGGCATTGAGGTTTTAACTAGAAGGAGTAGAGGAAATGCAAACAATTAAATCTCTGGGTTGGGTTGTTGGTGTATCGATTGTTGCGCTGGGAAATGTTGCACCTGCTAGTGCTGGGCATCACCGCAGCTATTCGGACATCACGGGAACGAATATTTGGAATAATACAGCACCCGTATTTGAGGGTGGCGCAAGACTAGATCCTGCGCTAGTTGGGAATGTTACGCGGCTGAATCAAGACGCGGAAACAGCGTTTCGAGAATGCGATGCTGCGATCGCGCAAGCAGCGCCAGCTACCACCGAGAGGCGCTATAGCCGACAGCCTCAAACAACAGCCGCAGTTCCCGAGGCGTGCCGTCGGCTAGAAACGTTAAGGACCGAAGTAGAGACCTTGAGAGCTACTTTGCAGCGAGAAGACATATCAAGAGCGAATCCGTTTTTTGGGACTTGGTAGAGTAACGCGATAGTGAGGAGGAGCGATAAAAGATGAGGCAAATGAAGAAAAGCCGCAAATGTGTTGCTGGGGTTAAGTTGATCGCAGGAGCGATCGCTTTTGGCGCTGTCGGTTTTTTGGCAACGCCAGTTAAAGCTCAAGACTCGTTTGGAAATCAGGTTGTTCAGTTCCCCGCCGATACGACAGTTGAATTTGAATTCAAAGAGTCGCACGGAGCTTATCAGTCAACCCTTGGTATCGTCAACTTAGATACTAACGAAGAAACAGTACTGTTCCGGGAAACCAAACCTTATGATACTTTCGGGACAGGACAAAATGAGCCTCCTGCTCCCGGTCAGAACAACATCGGTACCTCAAGAGATTTCGTGGGGACTGTTGACGGAGGAGCAGTAGCAAATCGGCTGGCTGAGTACAGATTTCGGGCTAATACCAGGTATGCTTTCTTTCTGGAATCTGTTAGTCCCACTGGCCAGACCAGACGCAGCGTAAGGTCTACAAGTAACTTAGCAGCAGCTTTTGATGGTGCTTTGGATGCGGGGACGCGCGGTGAAATTACTGGTGTCCGCGTTGCTTGGGATGATGATGGATTGCCGCGTCCTGGAAAAGACAGCGACTTCGATGATTTTGTTGTCGAAGCTGGAGGGTACGCACCCGCTGCCTGTCCGCCAGTCAGATAATAGCAATTCCCTATTTTGATTTCCCCCAGCCCCCCTTTTTAAGGGGGGTTAATTTTTGTTTTTATTTATGAATTACGCAAGAGGAACAGGAGCGCGATCGCTCTATAAGTTGCTAATTAATAAATCAATAATATTGAGGTATTTATAAGGGCGATCGCATCCTCTATTTGCTGTTGAAATAAAGTGCGATCGCCTCTTATAAAAAACTCTGCTTTCGATACTAACGAGGGGTGTTTAATCCCAGGACTGCTACAACTTAAATACCGCTACTGGGAATAACTCTCCCGCAAGGATATGTCGCTACAGGTTGTTCAGAAGCAATGTCTGCTACAGCTGCCGGAATTTCCTCAACTGGCTGAGTTTTAGCTGCCAAATAGTCTGTCCGCAATTTTTCCAGCATATCTTCCCGTTTGTCATACAACCGCTTTAACGGACGAGGTTGGCACTGGTTCATCACATAGGCGGTGATGATGGGAACTCCTATCGTGCTGTCGGTATAACAAACAATCGTGCTGGGTAACTCTTCCGGGTCAATCTTCCCCCAACTCACAGCTTCACTTGGGGTTGCACCAGATAAACCACCCGTATCCGGACGCGCATCTGTAATCTGCACGAAATAATCGTGTCCGCGCTCCTCTAAACCTAACACTTCATGCAGTTGCGGCTGGGTTTGCAACAGGAAGTTCTTGGGACTGCCACCGCCGATAATGATAGCAGCGCTTTTCCCTTCTAAGTCCGGGTTGCCAGTATCGCGGGCTGAGTATGCGATCGCTGCTGTCTCGTTCACATCTATCGATGGATCTATCACCAGCTTTGAACCTTCCAACGCCAAAGCCGCTACGTTCATCCCAATTGAACTATCCCCAGGCGAAGACGTATAAATAGGAACTCCGCATTCATAAGCTGTAGCTAGCAAACAAGAATGCTCCACCCCTATCTGCTTTTCCACTTCCCGCACGTACTTACCCAGCAGGTAGTGAAACTCCGCAGTACCCATCCGCTTCTGAAAAGGTTCTGCTTGCAGAATTTTGCGAATAAAAGCATCGGTTTGCAACAGCACGTCATAGCCAAACACAATGTCGTAAATGCGAATTGTGCCTTCCTGACGCAACTTGACATCATCCACAAACGGATTGCCCGCGTAGAGATCGAAACCTAACCCAAAATGCATATCGTGGTATAGATTAGCGCCCGTGCTGATTGCCCAGTCAATAAAGCCATTGCGAATCAGGGGAGCCAAAAGCCCCACGCCGAACCCAGCAGGAGTCATTGCACCTGATAGGCTAACTCCTACTGTTACGCCTTCTTGGAACACTTCCCGACTGAGCAGGTGGCAAATTTCCCGCAGACGAGCCGAATTGTAGGCGCTGAAATAACCATCAACTAGATCCACCACGTTAAGTGCTGATGGCATGGGGGCGGGTGCGATTTTGTTACCCAGTTGCTTTGACATTTTTTCACTCACAAACGATTTCTTTGATAGCAGCAACATAAGAATTGTAGGCGCTATCTCCGAAGCAAACAAAAATAACTTGCTCAACTGAGTTATTGCGCTGGAAAAACTTGTTGACCTCTGTTAAAGCAATTTTTGCGGCGCGGATCTGCGGGAATCGGTATCTGCCAGTGCTGATGGCTGGGAAGGCGATGGTGCGAATTTCGTATTGGGCGGCTAAGGCTAGGCTGTTGCGATAACAATTGGCTAGCAACTCATCTTCTCTGTTCCCACCACCCTGCCAAACTGGTCCAACTGTGTGAATTACCCAATCTGCGGCAAGATTGTATCCCTGAGTAATCTTGGCCTCACCAATGGCGCAGCCATTGAGTTGGCGACATTCTGCCACCAAATCTGGCCCAGCGGCGCGGTGAATTGCCCCATCCACACCGCCGCCACCCAAAAGAGAGCTATTTGCTGCGTTGACAATAGCATCTACCTTTGTAAGGGTTATATTGCCTTGAATGACTGCTATTCTACTTAGTAGCATGGTAAGTATTAGTGAAAACTTCACCTCGCTGGATTCGCATTTTATCTCGCTTCGTTGAGAACCGACGAATAGTTTCTAAGTTTTGTAAATGAGCGATGTAATAAGAGTCGATATTTGTGCAAAACCACATCTATCGCGAGCTGTATTTTATAGCTATTTGCCATTAGCATAGTAATTTCCCTACTTTGGCTGTGCGATCGCCATAATAGGGTTAATATAAAATTTTTGTAAACTGTAAAAAGGCCACCATCACGGCTTTAGTCGCAAGATGGATTAAGTCTCAATCAAGGCACTATGACCACCACCAATCTTTACTCTGGCAATCCAGGTAACATTTTGTCATCCATTCAGCCACAGCCCGATGAGCATTGGCCAACTTTTGAGCAAATTTTGCACCGCCTGCATGGAGCGGGTATTTACATTCATCCCGATCAACTAGCAGAATTTATGCTGGCGCACGGACTGCCTGTATCTCTTTGCTATGTACCCGCTCATTTGCGAGAAAAAGCTATTAAAGTTAATAACAATTATCAAGGCGATATGGCTTGTCCGCGAGAAGAACCAGATGACCAATCCTACCAGTTTCCCTGGTTGAATTAGGAGTAAGGCAGAGGAGCAGAGGGGCAGAGGGGCACAAGCAGAGAATCTTGTAGAGACGCCGATTTATCGCGTCTCCCTACGGGCAGAAAAGCCGAGGAGCCGAGGGAAAAAGAATAATTCCGCTACGAACAGATTTGATAGAATTGCTCGTAAGAATTATTAATTCACCACTCTAAACCCCAAAGAGTTGCAGTAGCTCAAAACTATTTGAGCGGCAAGATAACACGCACGGTGGTTTGTTTACCGGGGATGCTGTCGATCGCTAGTTGTCCTGCGTGTAGTTCCGCTAGACGTTTAACGATGAGCAGACCTAAACCAGAACCTTGATGGGAAGAAAGCTTGCGCTCAAACCGCATATAGGCTCCGATAGCAGCAATTTGCCCTACCGTCATACCCTGCCCGTTGTCGGTTACAGACAGGACAAAAGTGTTATTTTCACAACTACTGGCAACTGTAATCGCGGTTTTGGGGATGGAAAATTTACAGGCATTGTCCATCAGCTCTTCGACAATTTTTCGCAGTTTGATCTCAGAAATAGAGACAGCAGCATCAGTCAGGTCTAATTGCAAATCGAATTCCCTGCAAGACTGCTGTGCTTTTTTAATCGCCGCATCTGCGATCGCAACTTTAGCAGAATTAGTCCGGCTGCTCTGTCGTAACGCCTCTATCTGCTCTGAATCAGCTCCTATTAACTCTAGTTGGGCATACAGCAAAAAATTCTGAACTAGCCTATATAAACGTTCGGCAGAAGTACGAATATCCCCTGCCATTTCTAGAATTTCTTGCGTATCTAAAGAGTCCGCCTCATCCATTAGCATTTGCGAACAAGTCAGAATGCCATTGAGGGGCGTGTGCAGTTCGTGAGGCAGAGAAAGGGTGATATTACTGCGTAAATCATCGATTTTCCTCATCTGCTCTCGTTCAAACGCTGCGTGTTTTTCCAACCTCGCGGCGATCGCTCCGAGCAATTCATCTGCGGTAAACGGCTTGGTAATATAGTCGTCTGCGCCCAACTCCATCCCTTGACGCATATCCGTTTTGGCTGCTTTTGCCGTTAAAAAAATAAACGGAATTGTCGATGTTAGAGGATTGGAGCGTAGCGCCGTCAGTACGCTATTACCATCTAGGTAAGGCATCAAACCATCGCAGACAATAAGATCTGGCATCTGAGAAAGCGCCAACTGCAAACCAATCCGGCCATCTTCGGCTCCAATGGTGTCGAACCCCTCAGCATCCAGCAACTCAAGAATATTTTCCCGGATGGGTGCTTCGTCTTCAATTACTAGAATTTTTGTCATATCAGCCTATAGCTTGCAATGTTTAGCTTTCAGCTTAGGCGATCCGTAGGCGATCGCTAAACTGTTTGTGTCCCCCGTTCCCACCCACAACCCAGTCCTCTGTGTGAGTACTTACACCCGCGTGCAGGCAGGTAGCTGCTAGCGTGACGGTAAATGTAGTCCCGATTCCCACTTGACTATCCACTTTGAGATCGCCGCCGTGCAAGTCCACGCACTTCTTTACTATCGCTAGCCCCAACCCAGTTCCAGGCAGGTTGCCGACATTTGCAGCGCGATGAAATGGCTCAAACAAACGCCGTTGGTCTTCGGTAGGAATACCAATGCCTTGGTCTTCAACTTTGAAGACTAGCGCCTCATCTAAGCAGGCGACTTCAAATTTTACCTCGCTACCCGGAGGCGAGTATTTGACAGCGTTGGAAAGCAGATTGCTGAGGATGTGCCGCAGCACTTTTTCATCCAAACCAAAACAGGTACTTCCGCACTTATCGGTAAAGCTAATGGTGTGCTGGCCGCGATCGCTCGCCCTCAACTCTTCCACCATTTCTTGACAAAATTTTTCCACATTTAGCGGTACGAAGTTCAACTCCAGCCGTCCTGCTTCTGCTTTACCAATAGTCAGCACGTCATCTAGCAATCTGACCATGTGCTTGACTGTAGTTTGAATGCGATTTATGTGAAAGAGTTTTTTCTCTTCCGGCCATTTGTGGCTGTAGCGTTGCAATAAGTCGGCAGAAGAGAGGATGGTACTCAAAGGAGTGCGAAACTCATGAGAGGTCATCGATACAAAGCGCGATTTCAGTTCTGAGAGTTCTTTTTCATGTTCTAGCGATTTACGCAGTTCTTCCTCTAGGCGCTTGATCTTGCTGATATCTACGCCAACGGTCACGGCAGCCTTACCCTGATTATATTTTTGAGCCACCATCAGATAACTACGGGATTCGCCGTCAACTTCTGTTGTCATCTGCTGGGATACTGTCTCAGTGGTGTTGGCAAAAAACTCACCCATGAATTGGGTAAAGTTAGGGCTGACGTTAAGAAAGCCAATTTCCTGTGAGGCAAACGTCTCTGGCGATAAATTGAAAGATTCGGCTAAATTCCGGTTGACCCCAAGGTATCGCAAATCTGAGCTAATCCAGGAGACAAAACCCGGCACTGCATCTAAAACTGCTTGAAGTTGCTCTTTTGCCTCTTGTAGCGCCATTCCCATCTGCTTGTGCGCTGCCATCGCTATTTCATGCACTTCTGAGTGCGCCATCAGCAGTTGATGCACGTCTAATAATTTATAGACGCCGGGAGTGGTTTGCACGATGACTGGTTCGTAGATCAAGGCAGGCGATCGCCTCAACGTCTCTCGCACTGCTGCGGTAATGGAAGTGTAACCAGGAAAAACTAAAAGTTCGGTATGGCTAAATTGGTAGAGTCCTTGCAAATGCCGTTTGGTAATTAACTCCAGGCTGTAGCGACGGCTCATATATTCAAAAAAACGCCGCCTGGAGATCATGCCCACAAGCTGGGTTTTATCCATGATTATCAGACCGGGCAGGAGGGGATTTACCTCAAACAGGCTAAGAATCTGTTCTGGCGTGTGTTCAATCTGTATGCAAGCGTCGTACAGGCTCAATCCCTGTAAGGTTGATTCGATATTAAGTTGACCCTGGCCCGGTTCAGACTTGATTGTTGTTATTGACATCTTATTATTTAAGCGGATATAAATTAAGCTGCGAGAATTCTTGACCAATTTCTAGGGTTAACAGACTAGCAGTTAGACCCTAAGCTTTTTTTGACTTGCTGGCTTATTAAAAGTTCTATTATCATTGTTTATCGCATCTATGTGTAGATTTCATCAGCAATTTATATCAAATTCGTTTGAGAATATGCCTAATTTTTCTACGAGCGATATGAACCTTCCGAGGTTCAACGGTATTATGGGCAACGAGTTGAGGTAAGTTGAAGGAGCGTGGCAGTTCTTGTGTACCCCTAATGGAAAGTAATATCCCGATTGGCTTGAATAAAGATCTAGAATCTGATGACTCGCCCCAGATGGAGCCATCGTCGCTAACTTCAGATCAGTACCAACGAAAGATGCAGCGGCGTAAGGAAGTGCAAGAGCAACGGGTTGCAAAAGCGTCCCTAGAGAAGGGCTTAATTATTGTTAATACTGGCAATGGTAAAGGAAAAACTACTGCTGCTTTGGGGATAGTGTTGCGATCGCTCGGTCATGGCTATAAAGTCGCGATCGTACAATTTATTAAAGGAGCTTGGGAACCCGCAGAAAAATCTATCCTTAGTATGTTCCCAAATCAGCTCGAATTCTATGCGATGGGAGAAGGCTTCACCTGGGAAACTCAAGACCGAGAGCGAGATATCCAGAAAGCGAATGAAGCCTGGGAAACTGCTCTCAACTTTATCCGCAATCCTGATTTTAAGCTAGTACTGCTTGATGAAATTAACGTAGCTATGAAGCTAGGTTATTTGCAGGTTGAAAATGTATTAGCTGGGTTGGAAGAAAAGCCAGATGATTCTCACGTTATTCTTACTGGTAGAGGCGCACCACAAGAGTTGATTGAACGAGCCGACTTAGTAACTGAAATGACTTTAGTTAAGCATCCGTTCCGCGAACAAGGCGTTAAGGCGCAACCAGGTATAGAATTTTAATTTACGCAAAATTAACGCCGAACAGATTAAATCTGCTCGGCGTTAATAATAAGGATGAAACTAAAAAATATATTTACTTTTTGTGGGGGGAGCAAGAAGCTAGTTAGGACTCTCTGGTAGAGCGATTACGTTGCTTGTGCGCTATTATTCAATTTTCTCCGGTATAGATAATAAGGCTACAACAGGGTAAAAACTATCGCGCGATCGCAGCTCCATCCCTTAAAACCGTCTCCAACCCTGAATGCGATCGCCTTATTACCAACTACACGCACTACTATTGAGCGTTGTTCTTACAGGCGGTTAAAATGCGCTGGTCGTTATCGCTGACTTTATCGATCGCGTGATATCCTTGCAGCCCCAGCATATTTGGAACCTCAAGCCGACCTCCCGCTGCCGCTACCTGAGTTTTTTGTTCAAGCGGGATCGAATGGGAATATACTGTGTTGTCCTCGGGATCGACCATTGTCACATTCAACTGCTGCTTGTCGATCGTGCCTTGAAAACAACTAAATTCTGAAGCGGGCATATACAGCGCACCAGATACCTTGCCGCTACGTGCTTCAAATATCACATACTCTTTACCAATCTGTTCTGGTTGTGACGCTTGACCGTAGAGATATACTCCGTCAGACATTGAGGTGTTGGATGCGGGGCGCTGTGCGCTTACAAGTGAATTGTTATTCGATGCTCCAACTTGCGACTGCGTTGCTGGTGTCTTTACTGCACTTGCCAATATTGGAGTTGAACCCGCCGCTGCAACTCCCACCGTCAGCAGTAAACCCAAGACAGGGAGTTCCAAACTACGCACCGACAAAACTTGTTGAAATAACTTGTTAAGCATAGTAGTATTCCCCTTTAGATCTTTTAAAAGTAGCTTAAATTACAAACCTGTCTTAACGGTAGCTATTAATTGCACTGTAACGATTCACTCAAATGGATGAATTGACTATCACCCTAAAGGGTTAGTTGTCTATCAACACAATCAACAAGAATGAAATCATATTTTTTTGCAATCAATTGCTCTATTAATTAAGCCTGTATTTGTACTCAGTTTATTCAACGATTACCTCACCAAGCGAGCGTCCTTGTGACAGTCTTTACTTTGGTTGTAAGGCCTTGTAAATCGTTAATTGTATGACTTCACCGACATCCGTCTAAATTCCCTAAATGCTTTACATATCTTTACAATAAAAAATTGGCGGCAACAGTTTAGTGTTGCCGCCAATTTCAAGAGACGCCGATTTATCGCGTCTGTACCAATTAACTAGCTGCGATGTACTCGCGGACATTGCCATGACGACGACGCAACTGCGCTAGAGCTTGGTGTTCCAACTGTCGCACTCGTTCGCGACTGAGGTTGAGTCGCTGACCGACTTTAGCTAAGGAAAGCTCGTTGCCATCCTCTAAACCAAAGCGCAGGGTTAGCACTTCCCGCTGTTGGGGAGTGAGTTCTGCGAGCAAGTCGTCCAAGTCTTGCCGCAGAGACTCTTGAGTCATGTAATGCTCTGGCGACGGGCCTTCATCTTCGAGCAAGTCTTGCAGTTCAGTATCCTGATTATCCCCAACTCGGATATCCAAAGAAATCGGTTGACGGGCAATATTCAGGTATTCGCGGATCTGAGAGGGTTCTAATTCCAACGCTACGGCAATCTCGCCTGGAGTGGGGCTGCGGCCCAACTGCTGAGTGAGTTCGCGTTGCACTTTCTTGATCTTATTGAGCTTTTCGGTAATATGGATGGGCAGGCGAATGGCACGCGCTTGTTGAGCGATCGCTCGGGTAATTGCCTGACGAATCCACCAGTAAGCGTAGGTCGAGAATTTATAACCGCGCATCGGGTCAAATTTCTCTACACCGCGCTCTAAGCCCAACGTTCCTTCCTGAATTAGATCCAGAAATTCCATGTTGCGCTTTTGGTACTTCTTGGCGATCGCTACAACTAGACGCAAGTTTGCTTCAATCATCTTGCGCTTTGCTCGCGTCCCTAGCGTTACGATCTTGTTAAGTTCTCCTTCCGAGAGCTTAACGCGATCCGCCCACTCTTTTTGTGTGGGTTCGCGCTCCAGTTTTTCCGCCAAGGCATCATGTGCCTCCATGAGCGCCATCATTTGCTGTACCTGCTTTCCGTAGACAATTTCTTGTTCATGGGTCAGCAGGGGCACGCGACCAATCTCATGCAGATAGGTGCGAACCATATCAGCCGTGAACGTAGGTGGTTTAGTCGTCTTTTTTTGGGTGTTGGCAGTTGGCATGAGTGCGTGTTGACTCCGTAAACAAGAAACAAATCTCTAGCAGGAGTTACCTCAATAAGATTCGTAAATCTTAAATTGAGATTAGCCAGAGCGGTTGTAAGCCCACATCCTGCAAAAGATGTAAATGTATACTACCCACTTGCACCTTGCAGGCTAGCTTAACAGTAGAAATTTTTTAATTCTTTCACTTAAGACACGCCCAAATCAGGGCGCTATCGGTAACGGGCAAATCTAAACTTGAAGTCGTTATGACTTTGGCTATATTGCAATCGTACTACAAATTTAGACGCCCGTAAAGGGTAAAAGGTTCATTTTTTTTTAGAGGCAACAGCCCTACGGGTATGAGTTAAGGGAATCGGCACCAAAGTCGCGATCGCGCTTGGTTTGATGAGGGGGCGAGGCGAGGTAAAAACCCAGGCCATAAAACCTTCTACATACAATAATGCCTTGGTTATCCCTCAACGCGCAGTCCTCCAAAGGAGGGATAACCGAAATAATTTTGGTCTAACCCGGTTGGGTTGTCCGTATGGGTTGGGGAGTGGGGGAGTTCTGAGCTGTAGAGACGCGATGCAGCGCGTCTGAGTGTTTAAATTAATAACTCATAACCCTATACCCCATGCCCCGTAACCATTAGAAGCCTATATCAATTTTTGCAGCGGCTTCGGCGGCGAATACCTCGTCATCTGGCTTTTCTGCCCAGCAAGTATCGCCAATTTCGTTGTAGAACGTTTGATCGTAGGGACGGGTACGCACTACAACAGGCATGGGGACGGCATGACCGAGAATCAGAGCTTGCTGCTTAGAGTCTAGTTTAGACAAAACCGAGCGTAAATTGCCAGCCCCAGAAACTCCGGTGAAGATGGCGTCAATGTCTTTTTCATCGTTGAGCAAGGCGGTGATGCGAGTACCAATCTGGGACATGACCTCATTATCAATTCCCGAGGGGCGCTGATCCACCACTAAAAGGGTAACGAAGTATTTACGCATTTCGCGGGCAATTGTGCCAAAAATGGTACTTCGCACAACGGCGGGGTCAAGGAAGCGGTGGGCTTCCTCAATAGTAATCATCAGAGGCAGGGGGCGATCGCTCGGATTTTTCGAGTGCAAAAACTCTTCTGCTTTTTGCACATAGGCTTTGTGAATGCGCCTTGTAATCATGTTCGTCACCAACATATACGAAAGCATATCCGAGTGAGAACCAAACTCAATTACAACGTGCTTACCAGCTTCCAAAGCTTGCAAAATTTGATTGATGTAATTCTTAGGAGAAGCCGTCCGCATATATTTAAGATTATCCAGGCGCATCAGCTTGCGCTGTAATGCCATAATCGAACCCTTGTGACCCCGTTTCTCCTCGCAGAACGCAGTAATTTCTTCATTTGTCATGTTCAGCAATTGCACAATCCAGGATGTGCCAAATTCGCTGTGCAAAATGTTGGCATTATCCTCGCTAGCGTCCGAAAGATCTAACTCGTTTCGCACCAACTTAATGTCTTCAACTTCGATTTGGTCGTAGCTGAGATATAATTCCTGAGCATCGCGCACCCCGCGCCGTTTTGTGGATAGAGGATCGAGGGTGTAAATTTCCACCTGTCCTGGAAACAATTGGCGCAACCCTTTAACAGTGCTGAACTCTTTGCCTTCGCGCACTGCTTCCCATCCATATTCCGAGTGCATATCAAAAATCAGGTTAACCGCTGCTTTCCTGCGGATAACCCCAGATAGCAGCAACCTAGTGAGGAAAGATTTTCCGGTTCCTGATTTGCCAAATACACCGTTGCTACGTTCTACAAATCGGTCTAAATCTATGCATATCGGCACCTCCATATCTAGCGGTTGACCGATAGAGAAGTTGCGTCTATGGGGGTCATCTTCCCAACCAAATACAGCACGGAAATCTTGCTCAGATGCATCATAAACCTGAGAAAAGTGGCTGGGAATTGTCTTAACTGGCATTAACTCCATATCAGCGCTAGTTTGCAACTCAAACGAACCTAGACTGACACCACCAGACTTAGGATTTTTAGCACCAACTAAGTAACCTCCGGATGATTTTGCAGGTTCTCTTATAAGCATTAACATTGGACTGAGTTCAAGCGTTCCATAAGTGCTACTTCCAGCTAGAACCGCTTGCAAAAAATCATCTTCTGGTAGAGGAGGGTTAGCCATAATCCGCATACTGGCAGTACCCAGTGTTACGTCTGTGAGCATGCAGAAAAAATCTGAGCGGAAGCCTTTAACAACTAGAAATTTTCCCACACGCATTTCTTCTACTGAGACATCCGGATGGAGTCTCACTTCTAATCCCTTAGTGAGGGAGCCTTGAATTACCGAGCCTAATGGTTGTTCTAAACTCATGTCAAATTACGCTTAGTAGTTTAAGTGGTTAGGAAAATACTCCTACACTCTACTTTTATACTGATAGGAGGATCGCGGCAAGGATGTATTTCCTTTTTATTTTCCTTTTCCCAGTTTCCCAACTTCTGAAATAGAAGATTGCTACCCTTTATTAAAAGGGTGGTAGCGATTAAGGCGTTATATTAGGCGTTGTAACTAGCGATCGCCTCTCAACCTACTACCCTAGCTCTTGTTTCAAAACTGGGGAGCTTTAAGTTAATATTTATATTAACATCAATTTTTATCAGAAACTATTTTGGATAATTTAAAATGTTCTATCTTTTATGTAACAGTACATCTAAAGATATTTTTGTAACTCAGCATAACCCAGTCTCCAAATGCAGTAATAGAACTTGCCGACATCTATTCGACAGAACGCCTTTAGTTAAAGAACAAGTAATAGATTACTCAGAAAATACTGAAATTTGCATATTTGGAGAACGAGACTTAAAAAGCCTAAACTACTTTTTGCACCAAGGTTATCTTGCTAATAAGGGAAAAGTTCTGGATATTGGAAGTGTAAATGGACATATAGCAAGCGCCGTTAGGGAGCAGGCGGTTGAGGTGATTTGCCTAGAATAAATTATTTCTGGTAAAAAGTTTTAAAAAAGCTATAGCGGGTTAGTTATCACAGTTTAAACGCTATACCTAAAGGTAAAAAATTAAGTTACTTTTGATAAGTACTTGCCTTGAATATCTATTATCTCCAACGCAGGTACTTATAGATACACGCTCGGTTAATTGAGGATGGAATTATATGCGTGCCTACTCCGTGCGTAATTTTTAAAAATTCCTGCCCGATCTGTAATAAAGAGAAAGTTCAGCAGTATTTTTATAGAAACCAGCCCTGCATTTTTTTCGCGATCTTCCCTATAAGAATGCTTCCGATTAGCATATTTTAAAAATAAAAGCGCCTGTATCTAAATTGGATGATTCCTGGCCAATCTAAAATTGGAGATTTAATTAACACGCAGTATTATATTGACTGGGGAGTTTATTTAAGATAGTTCGTTTTTAACACGCACTCAGCAGTCATTTGGCACTAATAAATCGAGCGAATTAGAGATGAAGTAATTGTGTTGGGACAGTTTCTAAAACACAAAAAAAATTTGTATATATACCTGCACGCATGCCTTTGACATGCGTGCGAGTTGGGAGATCGATAGAAGCGCGACTAATCTATCTCAATCGAGGTGGGGGTGGTGGAGGTAGTAGTAGTTGTTGTTGTCAGCGGTTTGCGGTATTGGGCATAGAGGCGATCGCGCCAGATGAAAAAGCTTTCATACAGGGGATTGTCGGCCAAACCAGGGACGCCTTTACCGCGCAGCGCGATTGGAAGATCCAGATAAGGGCCATCTGGGAATTTTATCAGCATGCTCAACCCAGCTACAGCAAAATCAGCTAAAGTCGGTGTATCGCCGACGAGGTAAGGGCTATCCTGCAAAATCAGGGTGAGGGCTTCTAAGTCTTGTCTGAGGGCGTCCGTTGCGTCTAGGACGGCATCGGGACTGGCACCAACTCCAAACCCAACAAGGTTTAGTAATTCGCTGGGTACAGCAGCGATCAGGTTTTTGACTATATCGGGTGTAGAAGTTGGCAATACGGCTGTGCGGAAGTTTTGGTCTTTGGTGAGTCCGCCAAATAAAGCTTTGCGACTTTTCATACCAATTGACTCATCTGCCCATTCTTCCATTAGTAAGACCAATCCACGTTTTTTGGGGTCAGTTGGGATAAGCGGACGGTCGGGATACTGTCGGTCGAGGTACATGGCGATCGCAGTAGAATCTGCAATCACCGTATTTCCATCCTTCAGCACTGGTACTTGCCGTTTCCCAGACATCTGAAAAAGTTCGAGTTGCCCTACTCCTGGCGTAACTTCAATTTTGCGGTAGGCAAGACCTTTGTAATCTAGCAGCAGCCGCACTTTTTCCGAGTATTGGGATAGTTCAAATTGGTACAATTCCAGCATTTTATCTCCTGCGGGCAAGTTACAACGTGCTAACTGTTTCAAAGTGTAACGTTCTTGGCTAACAGACTGCACGATGGCCCAACTTCGCAGCAATTTGTGTCTGTAGTTCATTGCGCGGCTGGGGCGATCGCGCCCTGATGCCTAAATTTACCTTACCTCATCAATTACTATGAGTTTTATTTTAAAAATAATTATCTTTAACCTCATTCCTACTGGTAGGGGATATATAGATAAACTAAAAAACCCCCAAATCTAATTTGGGGGTTTTTACTATTTAGTAAATGAAGCGAACTCTTTGATATTACGCACTAGCTCTGGTCAACAGGCCCCACAGGAACAGCAGAACCATTGCACCCAGGACAGCAAATGCAATGCTAGGTAAACTTAATGCTCCTACTGAAGCTGCCGCCGCACCACCGGAACCAAATAATACTTGACCCAAATAACCGCCGACCAATGCACCCAAAATACCTAAACCGATTGTTGCAAAAATCCCGCCGCCTTGGTGGCCTGGATAGATAGCTTTAGCAAGTGCGCCAGCAATCAAACCTAAAACGATCCAAGCAATGATACCCATAAATTTGTCTCCTTTTTTTGATTTGTTATCTTCGGCTTTTCTTATGTTTTTATAATATCAATTTCCCTCAACGTTCCACCTCTGTCATAGGTTATAACCACAGGATATAGAAATTTTTAGTAATAAAGGGATGTTTATTTATTTATAAATACTTTTATTTACTTATTAACTAAACCTTTGGGTAGACTCCGATGATTCTGCGTTTATGCTTTATAAGTTGTGCCAGTAATTATGCCAATTTCTTGTGCCAAGGCTAGAGCGAATGCGCTAACGCCAGCCACGAGGTATTTAATATATTGCTGGGTATCTTCCTTTTCTTCTCTCATTGAGCCTTAAATATACGAATCAAAATTTATAGTAGTTAATTGCTAATCTATAAATATCTAACCCGCAATCTTTAGAGGTTTTTATTCATAAATTGAGTAAATAATTCAATTAAACAAAGAAACCCCCACATCTGTCGTGGGGGTTTCTTACTACGTTGTCAATAAAGCGAATTATTTATTATTAAGCACTTGCTCTGGTTAACAGACCCCAGAGGAACAGAAGAACCATTGCACCTAAAACAGCGAACGCGATACTAGGTAGGGTCAATGCACCTGCTGAAGCTCCGGCACTCGTCCCCAGTACCATCTGACCCAAATAGCCACCAACCAATGCACCTAAAATACCTAAACCAATTGTTGCAAAAATTCCGCCGCCTTGATGTCCTGGGTAAACAGCTTTGGCAAGTGCTCCAGCAATCAAGCCTAAAACAATCCAAGCAATAATGCCCATAACTTTCTGTCCTTTTTCGTTTGATATATTCGTTGTTTGCTATGTTTTTAGAATATCAACTCAACTTTAATAACCACCTCTGTCAGAGGGAATAATCAAAAGGCATAGAAATTCAAACTAAGAGCTTGATGTTTTTTCTTCCTATAAAATTCTAATTTACAAAACTTTATTAAAGCTTATCTTTCACTTCAAGTTGCCTAGCAATGGAACAAGCAAAGGTAGCGGGTGATGGCTAAGATGGCTTCTCTAATGGCGAAGGGGGACAGCAGCCCCTCTGCTTCTAACCCCTCTTTGGATGTAGCTGTCTCTTGGTTGGTTTTTCCTTTTCAGGGGAGAACTCAGAGGGGGAAAATATTAAGAAATGTGTATATAGTTAAAGAAGCTTAACAAATTGCTCGCACAGGATGAAGAGATAGATATGAAAGACACGAATCGTACCGGAGTAATTAAACAGCTAGCTAGTCTTGTGGGAGTAGTAGGCGCTGGCGTAATGATGAGCATGCCAGTTGCGGCGGAGACTACAAAGTGCAATTCCAGCGCTTCGAGCCAAGTTTCTTATGCTGCTGCAACTGGGACGACTTTAGATGTAGTTGTAGACGGCGACAAAGGAGCGAAAAAGCCGCAAGCTAAGAAAAATATAGCGGAAATCGCTTCGACGAATAATAACTTCAAAATGATGACAGCAGTGCTGAAAGCAGCCGGACTGACGCAAACTCTGGCAGGAAAAGGGCCATTTACAGTATTTGCGCCAACGGATGCAGCTTTTGCTAAATTGCCAAAAGGCACTGTAGAAAATTTGCTCAAGCCAGAGAATAGGGACAAACTCATTCAGATTTTGACCTACCATGTGGTTCTTGGGAAGGTGACATCTGGCCAGATTAAGCCCGGAGACGTGAAGACTGTAGAAGGTAGCCCGGTGAAGCTCAATGTGGCAAACCGTAAAGTGATGGTGAATGACGCGACTGTAATTATGCCGGATGTGCAAGCTAGCAACGGGGTGATTCACGCGATCGATACCGTAATCATGCCTGCTGATTAGGTAAATTAGCCCGCCGACGCGGGGTATACAAACTAAGCCCGCGTCGGCGGGCTTTTTTATTGGCGATCGCCCTTTATTGATATCGGTTTTGGCACAGAATTTAATCTGGGACTAAAACGAAATCCTTAAGCTAGTTAAGCGGTGTGAGATGAAGCTGAGTTTCTGCGCGATCGTGAAAAATGAGGAGGCGATGCTGCCGCAATGCCTCAGTAGTGTAAAAGATGTGGTGGATGAAATGGTGGTGCTGGATACCGGATCGAGCGATCGCACTTGCCAAATCGCTGAAGAATTCGGCGCAAAAGTTCATCACTTTGAATGGTGCAATGATTTCTCCGCCGCACGTAACGAATCGCTCAAATATGTCGGGGGCGATTGGGTTTTAGTATTAGACGCCGATGAGGTGCTAACTCCTGAAATTGTCCCCCAAATCAAACACGCAATTAAGCAGCGTCAGTACCTTGCAATCAATTTAGTGCGTCACGAAGTCGGCGCATCTCAATCTCCGTATTCCCTGGTGTCGCGCCTGTTTCGCAATCACCCAGACATTCGTTTTAATCGTCCTTATCATGCAATGATCGATGACAGCGTACAAGCGCTGTTAAAGCGAAAACCCCATTGGCGAGTGGGTTTTCTGTCGGATGTGGCGATTCTGCATTATGGCTATCAGCCGGGAGCGATCGCATCTAGGGATAAACTCAACAAAGCCAAAACCACAATGGAAGGCTTTCTCGCAACTCATCCCCACGATCCTTATGTTTGCAGCAAGTTAGGCGCACTCTATATGGAAAATGGTGAAATAGATAAGGGAATAGAATTACTAGAACGGGGTTTAAAGTCAAAAAAAGTAGATACTTCTGTTTTATACGAGTTGCAATACCATCTTGGCAATGCCTACACTCGCCTGGGAAATGTGCAAGCGGCGGCTGATAGCTATCAAGCTGCTATCGAACAACCAATTTTACCCAAGTTAAAATTATCTGCTTATAACAATTTTGGCAATTTGTTAATGGCTGCTGGGGATTTAGCTAACGCTAGAAAAGCCTACGAAATTACGTTGGAAATTGATGCCACTTTTGCCACTGGCTACTACAATTTGGGAATGGCGTTAAAGGGAATGGGGCTTTTGGAGGAAGCGATCGCATCTTACCAACAAGCTATCAACCTCAATCCAGAATATGCCTATGCTTACCAAAATCTCGGAGTTGCCTTGCTGAAAGTTGGTAATGTATTAGAAAGTTTGGAAGCATTTAAGAAAGCGATCGCGCTTCACCAACCGTACAACCCAGACGAAGCCGAACGGCTGCGCCAAGGGTTGCAAGAGATGGGTTTTCAGGTTTGATATTAGTTAGTTGTCATTAGTTCTTAGTTTTTAGACAATTACTAATGACCGCTAACTCATAACTTAAGCAAGCATATCTACTTGGCCATTATCCAGATTGTAACTGCCACCTACAATTTTTAGTTTGCCGTCACGGATCAGTTGAGACAAAATTGATGAGGTTTCCTTCAATATTTCTACTTGATATTGAACGTTGGCTACAACTGCATTCTCATTTATATCTCCCGATTTGTTTCTTATCCTGTCAACGGCTGGTTTGATATCTTCAACAAAAGTACCAATCCGACCAGGGAGAGGATCGCCTTTTACCGCCGCCGCTACTGCACCGCATTTTCTGTGACCCAAAACCACAATTAGTTGAGAACCCAATACTGCTGTAGCGAATTCAAGACTACCTATAGCTGTAGGACTGACAACATTTCCTGCCATTCTTACGACAAATAAATCGCCAAGTCCTTGGTCAAATACAATTTCTGAAGGTACTCTTGAATCAGCACAGCCTAGTATGGCTGCAAACGGATATTGAGCTTTGGCAAGTGTTTGCAAACGTGCCAGCGTTCTTTCGGGATATATAGGCTTTTGTTGTGAAAAGCGTTTATTTCCATCCACCAACCTTTTCAAAGCTTCATCAGGACTAACTGGTGCAGGGGCTTGTTGCTTTTCCTCAGCAGCATCAGCAGCTTGTGGATCGAGTGCTTGCTGTGCCGTCCAAATTGTAGCACCAGCTGCGCTAGCAGCAACACTAGCTCCTCCCACGCCTAGCATCTTCAACAGATCGCGGCGTCCAACAAACCCGTTAAGGCGACTCATTACTTACCTCACTTCCAAGCTATTTTTTAGCTTTAATTTACAGGGATGTATATATTGAAATATATTTGGTACCATTAATTACGATAAATATTTTATTTAACCTAGAATAAAAAATAATAATAGTGAGTCGCGATCGCGGCTCACTTAACTTGTTGCAATCGAGATGCACGGACTAAACGTGTCGCTGCGTTTGATAAACGATTACTGCTCGGTCAATGCCTTTAAAACGATACTCTCCCATCTGGTGGAAACTGTGGGGCGAGAGTGCATCCGGCTGGCTGGGCGATCGCAGCAACTTATAAGTTGCTTCACTCACCACACATTCACCGGGGGGACAGATTCCTTCCATACGGGACGCTAAATTAATCGTCGCTCCTAAGACTGTATAATCGACCCTCTGAGAACTGCCTACATCTCCAACCACAGCCTTACCGCTGTTGATGGCAATCCGCAGTTGTATGGGTTCGTGTGCGAACTTAGTAGCATTGAGACGTTCCAGACGTTCGAGCATTCCCCAAGCAGCAGCGACAGCACGTTCGGCATGATCTGGCTGAGGTTCGGGAGCGCCAAAAAATGCCATAATGCAATCCCCAATAAATTTATCCAGCGTCCCCCGCGCGGCAAAAATTTCTTGTAGCATTTCCTCAAAGAAATCATTGAGCAAATGGGCAATCTGTGTCGGACTCAAGCGTTCTGACATAGCAGTAAATCCGACAATATCAGCAAATAAAATGCTGATATCACCCTCTGCCGGAGTTAGGCGACCGCCTTCTAACGCCCCTACAGCCATAATTTGCTGCACAACCGCCGGAGAGTGATAGCGTTCTAGTCTCTGCCTAATATTTGCTTCGTTTTTAAGTTTTTGTGTCAGCAGCCAACGTTGCACGGCGGACGCCACTAGATTTGCTACAGCCGAGAAAAAGCTGAGGTCTTCATCTCCTCCCTGATGCCAATGGCTAAAGGAGATATTGGCATCGGCATAAAGAACGCCAAAAACATTAGTTTCATACCATAGAGGAACAGCCAGGGCGCTGCGAATACCTTTGGCTAAAATGCTCTCTTCACCTTCAAAGCGTCGATCCATCTGGGCATCAGCGGTTTTAATGGCTACCTTATCCTCGAAGACCTTTTGACAGATGGTTCGACTAATCCAAGTTCCGGCTTCGGCTAGATTAGGTTGTTCCGATACATCTCTGGCGGCAGCATTAACCAATTCAAGTTCGCCGGAACCATTGACATCGATTAACAACGCCAAGCGATCCATACTTTTGAGATCGCGGAATAGGATTTCCTGCACTTGAGAGAAAATCGCTTCTATAGATTCAGCAGAATTGAGAACCTTGCCTATGTCCACAAGGTCTTTCAGGCGGGCGATCGCTTTGTGGGGGTTCCCGATACTATCACCCTGTTCGTCAGCCTGTATCCATTGCTGCTGCAAGTCTTTGGCATTGCGAAGGATGGTCATTCCTTCCGGTAGGTTATCTACGCCTGTATTACTGGGTTGAATGCGATCGCTCAAAAGCACGTTTATGTAAATCGGCCCCATTTGAACAATGTCGCCATGATTTACTGTTTGCGCCTCTGTAAGCGGGCGTTGATTCAATAGCGTACCGTTGGTACTACCCATATCCTCTATCAACCACACCCCTGAACCATTGTTCACAAAACGGGCGTGATACCGGGAAATCTCTGAGTAAGGCAAGTGCAAATTGCATTCTGGCAAACGACCAATGGTAAATTCTTCTTGATCCACCACGATCGTTGTTTCGGTATTTCCCTCAATTTGCAGGCGCAGCTTCAGTTCAGCCATTACTTCCAAACCTCCGTTAACCTATGTGTGGGGGAAACATAGCCCCACACCCCCGCTGGCGAACAAGGTGTGCTACAACTCTTGGGAAAAGAATTATCGAACCTAACATTCACAAGGTTATGGCGTTCTCCGGGCTAGTACTGCAACCATCTTAACCTTGACATTAATCCTGGCGGCGATCGCTAGCCTAAAACACCCTTGCAATATAACGCCCAGCCTTTATAAGAATGTAAGCGATCGCGAGCGGTTCCCCACACAGCTAACTTATTCATTAAGTTGGTGGTAACTCTAAGGGAATTGCACCTAACAAACCCGTGCGAAAATCGTTCAACAACTGCCGCGCCGTGCGTTCCACATCTCCTTTATGACGATGAGCAGCCAAAGCTTGCAAATAGTCTTCACCAGTATGCGGCGTGGCGTCTAATCCGTAACGAGACTCTAAAGACTTTACCAACCACAAATCTGCATCTGGCGCGTTTAAATGTTTGAGCAAATCCACCAAAGTACCAGCGACTCGCTGATTGTCGTAAGATGCTTCACCGATATCGTCACAAATGGCTAATTTTAGGGCAGCGTCCTGATTGTCTAGCCTCCAAGGGATTATGCCTGGTGCGTCTAGTAGTTCTATTTCGTCAGATATTCTGATCCAGCGTAACTGTCGCGTTACGCCAGCACGACGGGCACTTTCTACTACTCTCTTACCCAATAAACGATTAATTAGTGCTGATTTGCCCACATTGGGAAAGCCGATTACAACAGCGCGGACGGGACGGGGAAGCATGCCGCGATCGCAACGACGTTTATTCACCTCCCCCCCTGCTGCTTGCGCCGCTTTTGTCACAGCTACCACACCTTTGCCATGCTGGGCATCGGTGAAGTATGGCATCTCTCCTCGTTCTTTAAACCACTCCGTCCATATTTGCCTTACATGGGGAGGAATCATATCTACGCGGTTGAGTACCAACACTCTCGCTTTGCTACTCACCCACTCTCGTACTTGGGGATGGTTCGTTGCCAGAGGAATCCTGGCATCCCGTACTTCTAACACGACATCTACTCGCTTTAGCTGTTCTTTGAGTTCCTTCTCAGCTTTAGCGATATGACCTGGATACCATTGAATCGGAGGAGTAGTCATAGGATTTTAGATCTTAGATTTTAGATTTTAGATTTTAGATTTTATATGCAATCTAAAATTTAGAATCATCCCAGCGGAGAAACTCCGCCGGGGCAAAATCCAAAATTGACTAAGGTACAACCAAAACAGGACAGGGGGACAGGTTGATTACTCGGCTGGTAACGCTGTCAGCAAGCCCTTCGTCAGTTAAACCCATTCCTCGCGTGCCCATAATAATTAAATCGGCGTCAATTTCATCGGCAACATCGCAGATGGCAAAGGCAGGTTTGCCCGTCTCCTCGCGGGTTTCAGCCTGGATGCCTTGCTGAGAAAAAATTGTCTGGGCAGTTGCAAGCAATTGGGCGATCGCTTCGTGCGACTTCATTGCATCTTCACTGGATGACGCTTCCTCCTCAGCCGCTGGTTCTAGAACCGATAGCAGCACCAAGCGACTGCCATACTTTTGCACGATATTAACAACTACATCAGCTGCTTCACGAGATTCTCGACTTTGATCGACAGGAAACAAAACGGTTTTGAACATTGCACGCACCTCCGGGGCACTCACTCCGGTAAAATGTGGACGGCGCACAGCTAGATACAAGTTACCCTAACGAGTAGATTTAGTTTATCTAGCTTTTGAGAGAAAAAGGTTAAAGAACCTGTGACACGCCCTAGAGCGTGGCGATTAGAAAACAGACGCAATTAGGAGGTATTTGCTGTGTCAAAGAAAACTGTAGCAAATTTATCGGCATCCGATCTATCCGGTAAACGGGTTCTGGTGCGGGCAGACTTCAACGTGCCCTTAGATGAGTCTGGCAATATTACAGACGATACTCGCATTCGGGCAGCTCTGCCAACAATTCAGGATCTTACCTCTAAAGGAGCTAAGGTCATCCTTTGCAGCCACTTCGGGCGTCCCAAAGGCGTGGATGATAAACTGCGTCTGACGCCAGTCGCCAACCGCCTGTCTGAATTGCTGGGTTCGCAAGTTGTCAAGTGCGACGACTGCATTGGCGATGAAGTTGTCGCCAAGGTGGGGGCTATGCAAAATGGTCAGGTGGCGTTGCTGGAAAATGTCCGCTTCTACGCTGAAGAGGAGAAAAACGATCCGGACTTTGCCAAAAAGCTGGCTTCAGTTGCAGATTTGTACGTTAACGACGCTTTTGGGACTGCTCACCGCGCCCATGCTTCGACAGAAGGCGTGACTCACCATCTCAGCCCTTCTGTGGCTGGATATTTGATTGAGAAAGAGCTGAAATATCTGCAAAGCGCGATTGAAGAACCCAAGCGCCCTCTAGCTGCTATTATCGGTGGCTCGAAGGTTTCTAGTAAGATTGGCGTGATTGAAACGCTGCTTGAGAAGTGCGATAAGCTGCTGCTGGGCGGTGGGATGATTTTTACTTTCTACAAGGCTCGCGGGCTGAGTGTGGGTAAATCTTTGGTGGAAGAGGATAAGCTAGAACTGGCGAAGTCTTTGGAAGCTAAAGCTAAAGAGCGCGGCGTTGCTTTACTTTTGCCGACCGATGTGGTAGTTGCTGATAAGTTTGCGGCTGATGCAAATTCTCAAACTGTCAGCGTGGAAAGCATTCCCGATGGCTGGATGGGTTTGGATATTGGCCCGGACTCGGTTAAAGTTTTCCAAGAGGCGCTTGCAGATTGCCAGACGGTGATTTGGAATGGCCCCATGGGCGTGTTCGAGTTTGATAAGTTTGCTGCTGGTACGGAAGCGATCGCGCACACTCTCGCAGAAATCAGCAAAAAGGGCGCTACCACCATTATTGGGGGGGGAGACTCTGTAGCAGCAGTCGAAAAAGTGGGACTTGCCGATCAAATGAGCCACATTTCTACTGGCGGTGGCGCTAGTTTGGAGTTGCTAGAAGGCAAGGAACTCCCCGGAATTGCGGCTTTGAACGACGCTTAATCAGTACGTTGCTAAAGGTGGGCGGTGTCCACCATACGAATTATACAAACCGGGTTTCTTGATATTGGCAAGGAACCCGGTTTATTGTTTCTTCCCTCTTGCTGATGTTAGAAAGGAGGAGTGTCTCCTCACTTACACGTTCAGGAAGGTTGGGTTGTGCTGGAATCTGGACAAGTATTGTGCGTTCGCGAAGGGTCTCCCGAGGAGCATCGCTATCAGCTGCAACAACAATTAGGGCATAATTCTGGGCGTCAAACTTGGCTAGCTCTCGATTTGGCAACAGAACCCCCCGAATCTGTAATCGTCAAGTTATTGGCGTTTAACCCGCAAATGCAGTGGGATGATTTCAAGCTTTTTGAGCGCGAAGCTCAAGTTTTAAAAAATCTTAACCATCCCCGAATTCCCCGCTATCGCGATTATTTTTCCCTGGATAAGCAGAAGGGTGCGGGATTGTGTTGGTTTGGACTGGTACAAGATTATATTCCTGGTGCTTCCCTTCAACAGTTATTGAAGGAAGGTAGGCGATTTACAGAAGCACAAGTGAGAGCGATCGCGCTGTCTGTTCTAAATATTTTAATTTATCTTCACGAACTTAGTCCCCCCCTGCTTCACCGCGACATCAAGCCAAGCAATCTAATTTTAGGTAGCGACAAAGAAATTTATTTAGTTGATTTCGGCGCAGTTCAGAACCAAGCAGCCAAAGAAGGGGTTACTTTTACTGTCGTGGGAACCAGTGGTTATGCACCTTTAGAACAATTTTGGGGAAGAGCGGTTCCAGCATCAGATTTATATGCATTAGGAGCAACTTTAATTCATTTATTAACGGGTACTTCACCAGGAAATTTACCTTGTAAGGATTTGCGTATTCAGTTTAGGGATAAAGTGAGTTTGAATTCCAATTTAATTAGCTGGATTGAAGCGTTAACCGAGCCAGATTTAGACAGAAGATTTAGTAGTGCGAGGGAAGCGATAGAAGCACTGAAAACAGGGAGAGCGATCGCGTCTGTTCCCCTATACCAAATTTCTCAGCCTGCTAAAACTCGCGTCCAGCTATCAAAGTCTCCAGAGCGTTTAAAAATAAAGATACCTGGAGGGGGCGCGATCGCGCTGTTCAAGTTCATTATCTCGTCCATTTCCTCCTTTGGTAAATTTATTATTCTCGCCAGCTCCTGGATAAATTTATTAGCATTAAGTTTGTTAATAATTATGCTGTTATTTATCCTATTTTTAGTTATTACTCACTATTATTACATATTTCCAATAGTGCTAGTGATACTAGGTATCATTGGTTTGTTATGGACAGGGGTAGTCAGAGAGTTAAATAAAGTGCCTTTATTGCAGTTTCCGCGCTTAACTTCCTTGAGCGAATATTCTCTCAATTTGGATAGAGACAAGTTCACAATTGAACGGAGGCTGTTTGGTTTTTGCTACCTGCGTCATTTTGGAAAAACCCCACATATCCAGGAAGTTAAACAGATTTTTTTTAAAGAGCTAAGTTTTCAAACATTGATGCTGGAATATAATTTTGGTCAGCAATTGACTGAAACAGAACGTAAGTGGTTGGCTGAAGAAATCCGAAACTGGCTTACTTAAACAGCAGCTAATAAGTAGTAAATGATAGTGGCAATTACTACATCAATGCCCGCACGAACTACAAAGTTAGTTGTGTTATTTTGGAAAATATCAACTGGAGAAATAAATAAGATATGCTGCAAACAGAACAAATCTTACAAGGACGCTATCAATTAAAACAACAGCTAGGGCAAAATGCGGGGCGTCAAACTTGGCTAGCAGAAGATTTACAAGCACAACCCCCAGAACAGGTAGTTGTGAAGCTGTTAGCTTTTAATCCCCAAATGCAGTGGGAAGAACTCAAGCTATTTGAACGCGAAGCCCAAATTCTGGAAAATATCAACCATTCCCGAATTCCCAAGTATCGAGATTATTTTTCAGTCGAACAACTGGAAGATTCAGAATTGCCTTGGTTTGGCTTAGTGCAGGAATATATCCCCGGTTCATCCTTGCAGCAATTGCTAGATGAAGGCAAGAAATTCACAGAACAGCAGGCAAGTTATCTAGCAGCAGACATCCTAGAAATTCTGATTTATTTGCACGAATCTATTCCCCCAGTGCTGCACCGGGATATCAAGCCAAGTAACATAATTTTAGGTAAAGATAAACATTTCTATCTAGTAGATTTTGGTGCAGTTCAAGACAAAGCTGCATCAGAAGGCGCCACTTTCACCGTAGTTGGAACTAACGGCTACGCGCCGCCAGAACAATTTTGGGGGAAAGCAGTTCCAGCTTCAGATTTGTATGCACTGGGAGCTACTTTAATTCACTTGCTGACTGGCACAACCCCCGCAGATTTGCCGCAGCAAAATATGCGAATTCAATTTGCCGATAAAGTTAGCGTTAATCCTAATTTCTTAAGTTGGATTGAAAAACTCACTTTGCCTGCACCAGAAAGAAGATTTAGCACGGCGCGTGAGGCACTTGCAGCTTGGCAAAGTGCGAACAAGCCTCTAGAAATAGCCCCTGTGCCTGCTGAGAATTCAGTAAATTATGGTCGTCTAGCTTTATTCGCTGTGCTACCACTGCTTGTTGTTGGTGGTGTAGGTGCTGCATTCTTTTTAGCAATCACAAGCGAAAACATATGTTGGAAGTATGAACCGGGCGTAGCAAGCTTACTTTCTAGAAAAAAGTGCTTTTTCTAATTCGCTTTCAGCATTAGGAGTTGGCATAAATAATCAGACAAAAAGCTTCACTTATTCAACTCACACAACTGGTAAGGTTGCCTTTAATTACGGTATATCTCGGAAAGATAATCTCAAGAGCTACGTCGGGGCTGTTTTTCTAGTAAAAGTGCCTAGTGAGATAGATCGAAATGCTGCCAATAAGGAAATGACGCCAATAGCAATTATGTGTGAAGCTGATTCGCGTGGTACAACTAGACCCGCAGATCCAATTTATAACAACGGTGAGCCAGCCTGTGGCTCTGGGACAAAAATGATGAAATAAATGTCCTCTTTTTGGTGGTGGTGAGGTGGAATGGGACGAGCTTAAACTTTTTGAGCGGTAAGCGCAGGTTCTAAAACAATTGAATCATCCCCGGATTCCACAGTATAGGGATGATTTTAGTATTGACTTGTGTG
This sequence comes from Microcoleus sp. FACHB-831, assembly GCF_014695585.1. Classification (NCBI taxonomy): domain Bacteria; kingdom Bacillati; phylum Cyanobacteriota; class Cyanophyceae; order Oscillatoriales; family Microcoleaceae; genus Microcoleus; species Microcoleus sp. FACHB-831. Next base: position 40,885 of record NZ_JACJON010000051.1, read on the forward strand.
GTTCGGTTTAGATTTTGACAGCATCAGCAACTAGGGGAACAGTAGTATTAACCAAAGACAACAGGGGGCCAGTTTGCTCCTGTCCGTTAGTAGCTAAATCGCTGTGGCAAAGATAAACTCGCTCTCCCACTCTCCCCAGCAAATCTCGCAAAATCCTCTCCAATCGTTCCTTATCGGCGATCGCAATATCTTCCTCAGTCCAAGGACGACCCGACCACTCCTTAAGAAACAAGTTAGCACCGAAGAGAGTAGCTGCACCGCCTTTTGACCAAAGCGGCGAACCTGCATCCAGCCAAAATTGCCAGCGATGGAAGCGACGAGAAGCGCGGTATTGAAAGATTGTTGCCAGGGTGACAGCGCGGCTTGAAGGGCCAATTGGTCTTACGGGGTAAGGGTTGGCGGTGACAGTACCGCGACGCAGTAACTGAATAAACCTGCCAATGGTAGTGTGGGCTGGGTTATCCTCGCTTCCTGATTCTGGCTGAGAACGATTGCTCTGTCTTAGTCTGCCATCAATTTCCCAGTAGTGTTGGGCGGTTTCCATCAATTCGCGCAAAGCTGCTATTTGATCGTAGGGAAGATTGCTGCCATTCCATAAAAACTTCTGAATCGCCCGGTCTAGTAAAGCAACGCAAGAGGGAATGAGACGCTGTTCTTGCTGCTGACGCTGCACTTCCAACCACTGCAAAATATCCTCGTAGGCAGCGGTTGCACGATGCCCTAGTCTATCCCAACGAGGAAAGGCTGTTGGCGGTAGCAAGCGGGGCATTTCTGGATCTGGTGCATAGCAGTAATCTGCTAGCAAACCCGCCCGCACTGGGTCGATGGCGGGTGATTGGGAGTCGGGAATCGCGGCTTCAGAGTTGGAACTTAACATTTCCCAGTCGCCCGCCGCCAGTCGCCAGTCCCGCTGACTGCTGAGGACGACTAGCATTTCTGCGATCGCATCTCTGTCTGCAAGTCTCCCCAATCCTGGATAAACTAGAGCCACTAAGGTCAGCAGCGCTCGAATTGTTGGCGAACTAATTAAAGGGCGCTGGTCGTTTAGCGACTCGACTGGTATTCCCTTGTCGGCCAAGATGTCTACTAGGGTATAACGAGCGATCGCATCCAAACCCGGTGCAATTATGGCAATTTCTTGAGGTTGCACCTGTCCTGATTGCACCGCCTCGATAATTACTTCAGCAGTTTGCCTCAAGAGTTGAGCGCGGGAAGTGCTTTGCACCAACTGTACTCTATCGTCGGGCAATGGCTCCAGAAACATCGGTTCGTTTACCATCTGCACCACCTGTTCCCCCAGCGTATCTCCCAGAGAACTCAGCGGTCTAGCAGTCAGCCTTTCTACCTGACACCGCCACTCCAGACCTGCCATATAATTTGGGTCAGCGTTCAAACCCAAGCGCACTGCGCCGTCGATATTGTAGGTAAACGCCCCAACTGCTCCCCCATCGAGAAAGAAGTCAAATAAATCTCTCGCTATTGCTGGGTAATCATCTACATCATCAGCTAAGACAGCAAAGTAGCGACTCCTCAAATGCTGCTGATATTTTGCATCTGGTAGCAGGTGACGCCAATACAGTTCGCAAATAATCCCGTAAGTCAGCAATCCCCTTTCCAGACACCATTGCCGCCATTGACCCAGAACAAGCCCGACTAATTCCCAGTCTAGCTGCGTCTCGCTCTCCTCTGCTTCGTGGTTTTGACCCTCTTGTAGAATACTGGCAACATCCTCAAGCGGCGTCCCGCTAAGTGCTGCTAGCTGCAACAAATCCAAAAGGCGGCGAACTAAACGATAGTCGCTCATTCCAGTCTGTTGCAGGCTTCCTTGTTCTAGCTGCGGACTCCAAAACCTAGTCGCCAACTCCTGTTCGGTTTCCGGACGCAGCCGCAGTGGAAACTGTGCCCTTAGATTCAATTTTTGAATCAAGAGGGGCCAAAATAGCAGCACTTCGTCTTGAAAAAAACCCAAAGGCGTTTTAGAAATAACAGGATATCGCCCCTCGCTCGCAATAGCTAGCCTGTCCGCCAAATCGCGTCGGTTATCATCGTTGGCGGCAAAGACTAATATCTCTTGTGCTTGCCTGGAACGTTGCTCTATGTTTTTGGCTTGGGGAAATATTGCCCCATTTTCTGCTTGCCTTTGACGTTTTCTCCCTTGCAGCAAATGGCAAAATCGATCCACGAGGCGAGTTGTCTTGCCACTGCGAGTTGGCCCAGCAATCCAAATCGAATCAAAAAGCACGGATCATCCTATTGTGAATTTGTTAATATACCACTTACAAACCTGAGTGTTAAGATTTGTCAAACTCTCTCTTGCCCGAAGTGCGATCGCTATACTTTCTTTTCTTCCATATCGCTCGTCGCTGAACGATCAATTTACTGTCTGGTTTAATTATAAATTATCTACCCCAAGGAAGATGCGTTATACTGAGTCCACCTTTTAAGAAAATACATCTGGCATATGTAGCGAGTTCATGCGATCGCCAAGCCGAGATGTACTATCGTCGGCTCCTCCGTTACCCCTTGTGTTTTAGCATTAGTCTCTTAAAATATCGGGTCTGTTCGTACCATGAAAAACACTTTTTTTACACAAATAGAATCCTACCTGCGGCAGGCAAATCAGTGGTATTTAGAAACTCCAGAGCGATCGCTAGATCAAGCTTATAAAGCCGCTTTAAAAATTAAATCGATTGAAGATGAACATTTCGGCGGTAAAAAAATATCTGCTGCCCATAGCGAATACGGCGAGAGCGTAATTTCATATTTTAAATCAGACCTGGATAAATACTTAAAGACTGCAAAACTTAGAGTTGCCGAATTTAAGCTCAGTCGTTCTATTCTCAACATTGCCGACCAGAATATTAATAGAAGAGAAGTAGATAGAATAGCAAACACTAACCCTAACTATTCATTACAAATCAGAGAAGATCCCTCAGTTACTATAGAGAAATTAAATTTTATTGATACAATTTTACAAAAATACAGCATTAACGAAGCTACCAAGATATCCTCAGCCTTAGTTGCCATACCGAACCAAACACCTGTTGTAATTGAGCGCGAGCGAATAGAGCAAAACGGCGCGATCGCCAGCTCAACTTCATCTATAAAAAGTATAGCGGGTGATGAGGATAAAGTTTTTGAGAAAACGGGTGTCTTGCCCAGATCGATCTTGGGAACGATTAATCGAATCCAGCAAGAATTAGATCCAAAATCAGAAGAACAAATTCTTCAAAACTATCGCAAGTCTAAATTAAAAACAGTAGTTTCTATTAGGTTTATATTACTTTTAATTCTTGTACCTCTGTTGTTTCAGCAGGTATCAAAAGCCTTCTTAGTAGGGCCAATTGTTGATAAATATAGAAATGATGAAAAAACGGAAATTTTCCTAAATGTTAACTTGGAAGAAGAAGCCCTCGTAGAACTGGAACGGTTTGAAAAACAATTACAATTTAGAAGCTTGATTGGGTTGATGCCCGAACTCGGTAAAGAGGAAAAAGAAGAGCAAATCAAGGAAAAAGCCGAAGAACTAAAAGAGGAATATCGTCAAAGAAGTGCCGATGCCATTAAAAATGTTTTTGCTGACATAGCGGCAGTAGCTGCATTTTGTGGAATTATATTGACCCGCAAAAGAGACATCGAAGTTTTGAAATCTTTTATGGATGATGTTGTCTATGGGCTGAGTGACAGCGCTAAGGCTTTTATCATCATTTTGTTTACCGATGTGTTTGTGGGATTCCACTCGCCGCACGGATGGGAAGTAATTCTCGAAGGTATATCGAAGCACTTAGGATTGCCGGAAAATAGAGAATTTATCTTTTTGTTTATCGCCACGTTTCCAGTAATTTTGGACACGATGTTTAAATATTGGATTTTCCGGTACTTGAACAGAATTTCGCCTTCAGCGGTGGCAACTTATAGAAATATGAATGAATAATATCAAGTTGGGATAATTGGGAATTGAACAGGGCGCATTTCCATCCCACATTCCCAATTCCCCACAGTCTATTATCAAAAATTCCGCCAACTGGTAATTTTTACAACATCTTTGGACGCACAAAATGTTGTAAATAATATTAGTCACAGAGATAGAGCTATTCGCACATACTAGCGAGGCCTTGGATGCTTCGCGTGCGATCGCGCGAGAACAGCAGAATTCTTGCTAGTGCAAGCCGCATGCAACTGAAATTGTATAGGCTTGTACAAAAACTTGCACGGGCTGCGTTAATGGGCAAACTTAATCTCGCACTAATAATAGAGGAGAAATTTGGTGAATCAATCGCTCCGGGTGTTGTTGGTCGAAGACGCTGAAGAAGATGCCATATTGCTACTCAAACAACTGCACGCTAGCGGTTACGACCTAGATAGTTGGCGAGTAGAAACTCCGCACCAAATGCAAGCAGCACTCACCGAAGAAAACTGGGATATTGTAATTTCAGATTATTATCTGGGACAGTTTAGCGGTCTAGCAGCATTGAAACTGCTACAAGAAACGGGACTAGACCTGCCATTTATTATTGTCTCAGGTGAAATTGGCGAAGAAGCAGCGATCGCTACCCTCAAAGCAGGCGCAGCCGATTTCGTCACCAAGCGCAACCTATCACAAATTGTCCCCGCCGTAGAGCGCGAGTTACGAGAAGCCGAACTGCGGCGAGAGTCACAACGATTAGAAAAAGAAAAACAGCTACTACAAACCCTAATCCAAGATGTTAGCGACGCCCCTGACTTTCAAGCCGCCATCGAAGTAGCCCTGCGCCGCGTGTGTGAAAGCACTGGTTGGCATTGCGGCGAAGCTTGGATTCCCGACGATGAACAGAAAGTGTTGCGGTGCAGCGAGTCCGCTTGGTATAGCCAAACCGACAAGCTGCAACACTTCCGCGAGTACAGCCAATCATCAACCTTTCCCCCAGGGATAGGAATGCCGGGGTATGTCTGGGAATCTCGACAACCATTGTGGATTCCAGATCTTTCTACTGCGCCAGAAGCTACATTTGTGCGAGCGCGAAAAGCTAGGGAAGCCGGACTGGGCGCGGGATTGGCAATCCCCCTCATTGCTGATGACGAGGTTGTGGCCGTAGTTGTATTAATGATGCTAGAACCATGTATTGCCGACCAGCATCAAATAGAGCTAATTTCATCAGTGACAAATCAACTGGGGGCAGTGCTACAGCGCAAAGCCGCAGAAGAAGGGCGGCGACAAGCGGAAGCAAAATATCAAAGCCTTTTTGAAAACGCCGTTGTCGGAATTTTCCAGACTACGCCGGACGGACACTACATCAATGCTAATCCCGCACTTGCAAAGATATACGGGTATGACTCCCCAGCAGAACTGATGGCGGGTCTGACGGATATCCAGCAGCAGCTATATATACAGCCTTCCCGACGCCACGAGTTTACCCGCTTGATACAGCAATACGACGCAGTATCTAAATTTGAGTCGCAGATTTATCGCAAAGACGGTAGCATCATCTGGATTTTAGAAAATGCGCGGGCAGTTCGCGACGAACAAGGGAAGTTGCTCTACTATGAAGGCTTTGTGGAGGACGTTACCTCGCGTCATCGGGCAGAAGAGGCTTTAAGAAAGAGCGAGGCCAAGTATCGGGAACTGGTTCAAAACGCTAACAGTATCATTTTGCGAGTTGACCCACAGGGCAACATTACTTTTTTCAACGAGTTTGCTCAAACTTTCTTTGGCTACTCAGAGCCAGAAATTAAGGGCCAAAACTTCATAAGAACGCTGCTACCCCAGAGCGATGCTTCGGGTAGCGAAGCCACAAAAATAGTGAGGGAGATCTTGCGCTATCCAGAGCGCTACACGCAACATGAGAGTGAAAATATTAGGCGGGATGGTTCGCGGGTGTGGGTGGCATGGACGAACAAAGGGTTTTTCTCTCCAGATGGAAAGTTGAGCGAAATTCTCTGCATCGGTCGCGACATTACGCAACTCAAGCGAGTTGAGGAAGAACTAAAGAAAGCTAACGAAGAGTTAGAGCGGAGAGTGGAGGAGCGAACGACTCAACTGCGGCAAGCCAACGAGCAACTGAAGGAAGAGATAAGCACCCGCATACGGGCAGAAGCTTTGCTGGCCGGACAAAATCAGGTTTTGGAACTAATTCTCAGGGGCGGGGCGCTCCCAGAGGTGCTGGACTTGCTAGCGAGGGTTATTGAAGAACTATCGGGAGAAATGAAGTGTGCTTTTCTGTTGCTAGACGAAAACGGGGTTAATTTACGACACGTTGCCGCCCCATTGCTGCCAGAAGCATACAATCGAGCTGTTGATGGAATTGCGATTGGCCCAAAGGCTGGCTCGTGCGGGACGGCGGCTTATCGCAAAGAACCTGTAATTGTGGAGGATATTGCTAGCGATCCATTGTGGGAAGATTGGCGCGATCTTGCATTAGGGCACGGGTTACGGGCTTGCTGGGCAATCCCTATCCTGACTTTGAAGGGGGATGTTTTGGGGACTATAGGTATTTACTACGATCGTCCTTATGCTCCCAGAGATTATGACCGCGAGCTAATTATCAAAGCGACGTATTTAGCGGGAATTGCCATAGAGCGCGATCGCTTTAGTTCGGCGCTAATCGGGAGCGAGGCGCGGTTCCAGAAGTTAGCGGCTAACGTACCGGGTATTATTTACCAATTTCTTCTCCAGCCAGATGGGTCGATTACGTTTCCGTTTGTGAGTTCTAGTTGCCAGGAAGTCTACGAAGTTGGGCCAGAGGAGATTCAGGAGAATGCGTCTTTTGTTCTTGAGGCAATTCATCCAAGCGATCGCGCTAGTTTTCAGGAATCTATAGTCCAAAGCGCCCAAACATTGCAACCTTGGAACTGGGAAGGACGCATTACTACGCCTTCCGGTAAGCTTAAATGGATTCAAGGCGCTGCCCGACCGGAACGACTGCAATCTGCGATCGCTCCTGGGAACCAGGAGACGCTTTGGGATGGATTGCTGATGGACATTACGGAACGCAAGCGGGCGCAAGAAGCACTGGAGCAATCTGAAGCCAAGTTAAGACAACAGGCGAGGGAGTTAGAACAAGCCCTCTACGAGTTGCAACGCACGCAAACGCAACTTGTGCAGACCGAAAAGATGTCTAATCTCGGTCAATTGGTTGCTGGGGTTGCTCACGAAATCAACAATCCGATTAGCTTCATCTACGGCAACCTGGACTATGCCTGCGAATATACCCAAGACTTGATGAATTTGCTAGACCTCTATCGCACCGCTTACCCCAATCCCACAGCAGAAATTAGCGCTAAAACAGAGGCTATTGACTTAGATTTCTTAATTGAAGATTTGCCTAAAATGCTGTCTTCTATGAAATTGGGAACTGACCGCATTTGTCAGATTGTCCTTAGCTTGCGTAATTTCTCGCGGGTTGACCAATCGGCAATGCAGTTAGTTAACGTTCACGATGGCTTAGACAGTACGCTGCTGATTTTGCACCAACGATTGAAAGGGAAGTCGGGAAGTCCTGGAATTGAAATAATTAAAGAATACGGCGATTTGCCTTTAGTAGAGTGTTATGCTGGCCAACTCAACCAAGTGTTTATGAACATTATTGCTAATGCAATTGATGCCTTGGATGAGTATAACGAGCGGCGCACTCTTAAGGAGATTGGGTTGCATCCGAGTATCATTCGGATTAAGACTGAGTTACTAGATGATGAGCTAGTAGTTATCCGAATTGCTGATAATGGCCCCGGAATACCAGAGGAAGTACGTTCGCAACTTTTTGACTCTTTCTTTACAACTAAACCTGTGGGTAAAGGCACTGGTTTGGGGTTATCGATCAGCCACCAGATTGTTGTAGAAAAACATCGGGGGAAATTGTTACTTACATCAGAATTGGGACAAGGTACAGAGTTTGCGATCGCTATCCCTCTTAAACAAGAGGATTAAATACTTCATGGTTGATAGTTCTTTTCTAAGACTTCATCTGCCTGGGATAATGAGGACGGCAGGGATTTCCCCAACAAACCTGCGCGTGGGAGATATTACTAAAAACACTGCTCCTCGCGCCTATCACTGCATTAGCTCCTATCTGCACCCCAGGAGCGATAAAGCAATCTGCGGCAATCCAGACGCCTTCTTCAATTGTAATGGGAGAAGTTATTAAGCCAAAGGCTGGATCTTTGATATCGTGACTGCCAGTGCAGAGGTAGCTTTTTTGGGAAATTACGCACTGTTGACCGATGCGAATTTGGTCTAGGCTGTATAAAACTACATCGTCCCCAATCCAACTATAGTCGCCAATTTCGACTTTCCAAGGATAGGTGAAGCGGGCTGTAGGTCGGATGATTACACCCCTACCTACACGCGCCCCAAATAGCCGCAAAAGCCAACTGCGGAAACTATTTAAAAAATGCGGACTCAGGGGGAACGCGATCGCCTGCACTAACCACCACATTAAAATAAACCAAACCGGACGCCCTCGATCGTATCCAGATTGGTCATAATTGCGTAAATCAACGAAAGGTTCAACGCTGTTAGTTGGTGGCAAATCTGAGTCTATCAACCCCTACGCCCTCCCTTGCAACGAATCCGGCTGCGGTAATGAATTCGCAGGAATTACTGTAGGTGAACTTGCATTCAAAGAGCCGCCAAATTTACGCAATTCGTACAGTTTGACCCCAATTTGATATTCATACTGGCTCATCAGCCGCGCATAAATGTAGCCAGCTTTTCCATCCAAGAACCCACGCTGAATAATGTAGATCAAAATAAATCGCAGTAGGGGTTTAAAGGGAAGTTGTACCCAAAGTTTCTTTAGAAAGCGCTTGCGTTGAACAGCATCGCCGAAGAAATTAGCTCCAATTGTGCCAGTGTCGTCCTTACCTTTGAGTATATTGAGATAAACGCGAGCTTCCCAATTGGAGTATCGGTTATGTCGATCTAACCAGTGAAATACATCTTTAAAATCTTCGTGCAGAATATCATTTTTTAAGTAGCCAGGCTTGCCTTGGAGAACGACGTGTTCGTGAACTTCGTTATCGCCAGTATTAGGAACTTCTTCTGTACTTAAATTTTCGTATCTGCCTAGTTTGTATTTAAATAGACGCAGATTCCAGTCGGGATATCTACCGCCGTGTCTAATCCAAGTGCCGAGGAAAAATACTTTGCGGTTGATGTAATAGCCGTTATGTTCTGGATTGGCGATCGCGATCGCAATTTCTTCCCATAATTCCGGGGGAATGCGTTCGTCACAATCGACAATTAGCACCCATTCGTTGCGGAAGGGTAGATTTTCTAAGGCCCAATTTTTCTTTTTTGGCCACCGACCGTTGAATAGAAATTGTACTACTTTGGCGCCGTAACTTTCAGCAATTTCAATAGAGCGATCGCTGCTTTGCGAATCAACTACAAACACTTCATCGGCTGCTGCAACGCTTTGAAGACAAGCAGGAAGATTTGCTTGTTCGTTCTTAGCTGGAATCAGAACCGAAACTGGAATTTTAGCAATGCCTGTCATAAAGATAAAATGTGAAGGATAAATATTAAATTATGGAATTATTCTGTTTGCTGACTGACAACTTCAGAGCTGGGATTTTCAGCTTTTTCTGATGGCACGAACATACCCCCAATAGCATTACTCAAATAACCAATTTGGCCGTATGCATATACCAAATTTTCAAAGCTAGTCGCTGGATCTTTAAAATATTTAACAGATTTATAAATTCCGCGCACTAGCCGTTCGCACCCGCCTTGTAGCTGCCGCATTCCAATCTTACCTACGAGTTGTTGGCGCTGACTCTCGCTGATGCCCTGCCACCAGCCCCGACTTAAAAACCATTGTCGTTTCAAGCGCTCTGGCGCAACATTGTGAGCGACTAAGGCATTGGGAAGATATGCTACCTCCCAGCCCATTTTAAGGGCTAATTCTGTCATGTGGAGTTCTTCATTTGATAACAAATTTTTGCCCACTCGCCCTAAATTAATATTGAAGCCGCCAATTTGCTCTAAAAATGTCCGTCGTATTGAGTAATTTAAACCGCGTGGAGTCATTCCGGGTTGGTTGATATAAACAATAGTATCTCCCAGATCGTAGGCTCCTAAATTTCCCGACAATCCAGGGGAAAGCCAGCGCGGGGGCTGTATTCCCTCTGGCCAAAGTAGAGTAACTTTGCCACCAGCAACGGCGAGTTTTTCGTTGTTTTGATAGGCTTCATAGAGTACGTGCAGCCAGTTGGGAGCGGCAACGGCATCATCATCAAGGTAAGCGAGAATATCACCTGCGGCAACTTTTGCACCCGTGTTGCGAGCGACGGATAGACCTATGACGGGTTCGTAGACATATTTTATGCTTGGGCGAAGGGAAGTTATTTCGGTTGTGCGATCGCTTGATGCATTATCTACAACCACTACTTCAAATTCAGGAAAATCCTGGTTTAGCAAGCTATCAATTGCAGCCCCTAAATACTGCTCCCTATTGTGCGTACAAATAATTGCAGAAATTTTCATCTGGGTAATTCTTAATTGTTAATTGGGAGTTTAGAGTCTTGTAGAGACGCCGATAAGCTCGCGTCTCCCAATCCCCCATCCCCTATTAAGCATTCAGATGGCTGTGCAAAACGACGAGGGTTTCTGCCAGTTGGGTAAGGCGGGTTTCCAAGTCTTGTTTGCGAGAGAGCAACAGCCGCAGCTTTTGATAACGAGCGATCGCTACGCTGACGGTGGGAACCTGCTCTGGCGGACAAGGACGGAACCAAAACTGACCATCCTCATCCAACCCGCACAAGCGGTAGCCAGCACGGGGAGATTGATACGTTACTTTCACATCTTCGGAATTAAACGAGGCGTCTATGTAGTCCATCAGTCGGTCAACTTCTGCTACTGATAGCTTCTCTCCACCCGCCTCTGGTTTCTGCGTATGAGACTCCAACCAGCCATCGACAATTGGCCCTTCTAGGTAAACGTCTTGAATTTGCCGTACTACTTGCTGTAGTTCCTGCTGCCAACCTGCCACTATCACTTCAATTTCTTGTAGCAGGGTCATCGCTAGAGCCGGATTGGGTGCGTTGCGATGGTTAGTGAAGCTGGGAGTTTTTAACTTGGGCAGGGTCGGCGCCTTACCACCTGGGGGCTTTCGGTCTGGGAAAGTTTGGACGGTGAGTGAGAAGGAGGGGGGACTCTCTGGAACCTCTGGACGCCACCTTGCTGAATCCTCGGTCGATACTGCTTCGGGTGTCTGCTGCTCTGCGTCGCTGTTTGCTTGCGATAGCTGATGCAAGGTTGTCTCTATCCGTTGTAATTCTGGTTTCATGGTAATATTGCGCTACTTTTGTCTCTTAAAAACGTTTATTGGCTCTAAACCCAGTTAAATTAACTACGATGACGCCCGCTCTTGTTGCAACTCGTTGTGTTGGCGACGTTTGTGCTTTGGAGCGCATTCGCACAAACGCACAGTCGCTTGCTTAATTTTCTATTTTATTTCGTCTGTTAATGGCGTAATTTTAACTGTCTTAACTGAAAAAAGGAAAACTTTGCGCCAATAGGCGCGACGGGATTTAGTGAGGTGATGAGTGAAAACACAAAAGGCAACGCCTGAAGGGAGAGTTATTCTTGTGACTGGGCCTGCGAGGTCGGGGAAAAGCGAGTGGGCAGAAACTCTAGCTGGGCGATCGCAAAAATTAGTCATTTATGTTGCAACTGCAAACGTTGACCCCAACGACGCAGAATGGCGATCGCGCATCGAACAACATCGGCGGCGACGCCCAAGTAGCTGGACAACCCTGCAAGTGCCAGTTGAACTGGCAGTAACGATTGGGGAGGGTGCTGATAATAGCTGCCTTTTGGTTGATTCGCTGGGAACTTGGCTGGCGAATCTTTTAGACCAGGATGAGGAAGATTGGCAGAGAACTCAGCAAGAGTTACTCGAAAGTTTAGAGCAAACTGCTAGTGATGTAATTTTGGTGGCTGAGGAAACGGGTTGGGGCGTTGTTCCAGCGTATCCCCTCGGTCGTAAGTTTCGCGATCGCTTGGGCAATTTGGTGCGTCGGGTGGGTGCGATCGCCCATCCAGTTTATTTAGTTACTGGCGGTCACGTTCTTAACCTTAGCGTCCTCGGTTCCCCCTTACCAGGGTCAGATATATCACTTGGATGATCTATCTATACATTTCTTGTGAAATCTTGCCCTCGTAGAACTACCCTATTATAGTAGTAGGATTCCCTAGTAAAGTTGGGTGTAAATACGCCCACAATTTGGTTGCACTAAAAAGCGAATTGTGCATACGGTAGACCTAAAAAGTCTATAGGGTAAGAGTCCCTACGGCCAGAGTTTATATTCCACAGTCTTAAGTCAATCGACCTTTTATTTCACCAGATAGGCTGTACTAAAAAATTAATACTTTGGTATCAGCCACAATCAAACCTGAGCAGGAAACCAACTGCTATTGCGAGGAAATATAGTGAGAGTTAATACTTCTATGCAGGATGGCAGCAACAATCCTTTGTTCGTTGCCGGGGGGTCAGCTAAAGTTATGGCATCCGAACATTCAGTTAGACAATATCTTGCTTATTGGTTTCAGCTAGGCAAGAAGGTTATTGTTGGTAATGGACAGGAAGCACTGCTGCCACAACCCGTAATCGAGGGCGATCGCTACAGTGGAGATTTTGAACGTTGCTGGCAGATAATTCTCTCACCAGAGTCTGGCGACTGTTACCTAGAAGGCACGAACGAAACTATTGCCGAACTGCTGACACCAGCTTGGGAGATGGCTGACTGCGCCCGTTGTGATATGCCAGTACCCATGCGTCGAACTGGAATGCCGCCTTTGGACTGTCCGTGTAACGATATATCGAGTTGGCCTAACACGGAAGTACCGCTACCGCGATCGCCCGTCAGCAGTCAGGCGCGGCTGTTAGATATTCGCGATCGACTCCTCAAACCCCGCACTTCAGAGGTAGATGAGGGCGGTAATGCATCTAACATTGGCAGCATATCGGCTGGATGAATTAATTTCCACTCTTGCTGAGAACCAATTTTTAAGTGCAAATGCGACAATTTGTCGCATTTGCCAGCAAGAACAAGCCTATACCGCCTTGGTTAATTCCTGTTCCCGGCGTCGGGGCACTTCATAAGTCAGGAAATCATAGGCTAATTGGGTGTTGGGGAAAATCGCGCGAGCTTCCTGAAGCAAGTCATCTAATACGACTGAATTACCAGGAGCATAGCGGGGACTGAAATGGGTCATAATTAACTGCTTCACACCCGCACCCAATGCCACTTGTGCCGCCATTGTCGAGGTAGAGTGCAAGCGATCGAAAGCTAGCTGCGAATCTTCGTGGGCAAATGTGGCTTCGTGAATTAACACATCTGCGCCGCGTGCCAGTTCCACAGCACTATCGCAATAAACTGTGTCAGTACAGTAAACAATTTTGCGGCCTATCTCTGGAGGCGCAGACAAATCGCTTCCGCGTATCAGACGGCCATCTGGTAGGGTGATATCTTCGCCGCGTTTGAGTTTGCCGTAAATAGGCCCGGAGGGGATTCCCAGTTCGGCAGCTTTTTCCACATTGAAACGCCCAGGCCGATCTTTTTCTACAATCCTGTAGCCAACCGCCGGGACGCGATGCTTGAGGGGGCCGCAACTGACTATAAATTCATCGTCCTCATAGACTACCCCAGGACTTACAGTGTGAACTTCGATGGGGTAGGAAAAATGGGTATAAGAGTATTTTTGGCCAGCGCGGAGGTATTCGCTTAGACCAGAGGGGCCATAAATATCAACGCGCTGGACATTGCCAGCCATACCGCATGAAGCTAAAAGACCCATCAAGCCAAAGATGTGGTCGCCGTGCAGGTGGGTGATAAAAATGCGGGTGAGTTGACCTACTTTGACATCACTACGCAACAATTGGTGCTGAGTGCCTTCGCCACAGTCAAACAGCCATAATTCGGCGCGTTGGGGCAAACGCAGGGCGATGCTAGAAACATTGCGCGATCGCGTCGGTATACCAGAACTGGTTCCAAGAAAAGTAATTTGCACGAGCGTAATATAACCTCATCCATGTTAAATATAACCAACGGTGGTGTTATAAGCAGGTTTCAAAGATGCCGTTTAAAGGTTTCCTATTTAAACTTGCACGCGAAAGGACACAGCGGCTGGGTGGATGCTACTGGTGGTTTTCTATCCTGTTGTGGATAGCATTTGTTGCCCCCGCCCAAGCGCTGCAATTGCGCGTGGCAATAGAAAACGGAGTCAAGCAGGTTAAATTGGGCAGTTCTACCAAGGCTATAGTGCGCGATGGTTCTGGGCGGACGCTGGGAGAAATTGCGCCGATGAATGGGTTTATCGCTCAACCCTATAACGGGAAAGTAGCGCTGGGAAGTTGGCAATCGGGCCAAATTTCGATTGAACCGATCAAGGGTGGCTATGTTTGGATAGGCGATCGCTGGTATCGCGGACGCGCCAGAATCGTTCCTACCAACAAAGGTCTTACCGCCGTTAACCAAGTCGATTTAGAACAATATCTCTACAGCGTGTTAGGCGCTGAAATGGATGGCAGTTGGCCGCTTGAAGCCCTCAAAGCTCAAGCAGTCGCCGCCCGCACTTACGCGCTTTACAAGCGCCAAAGCTCTGCTAACAGCGTTTATGACCTTGGCAGCACCCAGGCTTCGCAGGTTTACAAGGGTTTGCAGACAGAATCCCAAAGGACTCTCATGGCTGTTAGTGCAACAAATGGGCAGGTTTTGACCTACAGAGGCAAGATTATTCTCGCTGCCTTCCACTCTGCCTCTGGAGGACATACGGAAAATGTAGAAGATGTTTGGTCAGATCCGCTGCCTTACCTGCGCGGCGTCCCAGACTACGATCAAGGTACGCCTGGGTATCAGTGGGTGAAAAATTTCTCGCCAACTGAACTCGGTCGTCGTCTAGGTCTGGGAATTGTCCGTTCGGTAATACCGGAACGGATAACCCGCTATGGTAGCGCGATCGCTGTTAAAGTGGTTAGCGATCGCGGCACTCGGTCTCTTAGCGGCACTCAGCTGCGCGAACGTCTGGGTTTGAGAAGCACTCGCTTTACCGTTACCTCTACGCCAACAGCTTTTCAGATCAACGGTCGCGGTTTCGGCCACGCTATTGGTATGAGTCAGTGGGGCGCTTACAAATTAGCTAAATCTGGAGCTAATTATCAGCAAATCTTGTTGCACTATTACCGGGGGGCAACTCTGGCTAAGATTAAAGGTTAGTAGCTGTTAATGCTCTCAAATTTTGAGGCACATTGGTAAGTAAAAAGTAAAAACAAAGAGGAAAAACAAAGAATTTCTTTCTTTTGCCTTTTACCCTCGTTCCCAGGCAGAGCCTGGGAATGGTTTTGCCTTTCCTAGTAACCCGACTCATCCAGACGACGCCGCCATTCTGCATCGATTTTGTCCGATTGTTCTATTTGTTGTTCTATCAAGTCTGTTTCGGTTGTGTATGCTAAATCGTCGCGACCGATAACTTTTTGGGCGGCAAACTGACTTGCATAGGCTATTTTCTTCTGCAAAGCGGGGTTGGCTTTATGTAGGGCAATTGCTTGCTGTTTTCGTTTTTGATTCCGCGCTTCTACGCGGCTATTTCTAAACTGAATCCAAAAATAGCGAACTAGGGGAACTGACAAAAAAGCGACGCCGTAGCCCAGCAATATCCAATAAATGGAATTCACAAAGGCGACTAATCCACCCAATTCTGCCGCAATTCCACCCTTCAACAGAGAACCCAGTACCAAAGCACCTACTATGTTGACAGCACCCAACGCAGATGCCATTATCAGTTGCCCGCTACCTGCTTCGCTAAAGCGCCATGGCTTTTCTTGCAGATAAAAGGGGACTGGCTGTGAATTTCGCTCTTCTGCTGTTGTCTGCAATTCTGGGAAGTGATAAACAATGTCCCCGACGGGGCTAACTTCTGGCAGTCCGTTGAACCGGGCTAGCACTGGCAGCATATAGTCGTCGTAGTCTTTGCCGCTTCGTGGTTCTATTTCCAGATAGGGTGCAATTTGTTCTGCTGCTACAGCACCTTGGTTGTTGCGAATCACGGTTGCGATGTCGTGCCAGCGCCGTTCTTCTAAGTCGGCGTTGGGATTGCCATCGCCAAACAAGAAGGAGAAGACGGCTTCTAGGAAGTTCATCTGTCTTCTCTCTTCGGGGAGTGCAGATGACTCGTAGCGTTGCTGCTGATAGCGTCGGTCGTAGCCTGGATCGAAAAACCAGAACCAATCGGGGCCAAACCAGAAGAAAAAGCCGCCACCGCCGCCAGAATGATGGCTGCTGCTGGAATTGTCGCTGTCGTTGTTGGAATTGAGGCTAGCGAGGATAATGGCGATCGCTACAAATATCAACGCAATGGAAAGGATTAAGATAGTTCCAAAGGAAATCCTAATCAGGTAAAACAGGATACCCCAGACCTTTTCCCACCATTCCTTTAGTCGCAACCGCAAAAACTTATTACGAATTATTGTCCGGAAATTCTTGGGAAACTGGTAGACAACATCGCCTGTTTCTGCAACCTGCAAATGCCCCCCGGCATCGGACGCCAGGGTGAGTAATCCTTGTTGAGCAAAATCTATATTTAAGCCTGCCTGGGTAGCGACATCACCGACGGTGACGCGGTAGCCCAGACGTTCAACTGCTTGCATTATGGTGGGATTTGGAGCCATGCTCTTCCCTCGCTAAAAATCCGTTCTTACTCTTATTATAAAATTTTGGCAACTGCCTTCTGGCAAATTATGAAACCAAGCATAGTAGCGATCGCTCTGCTATTGTCTCCCACAATAATTGGAAATAGTTCGCGCAATAACTGGCACGCATGGAAAACCAAAATCAGCCTAGAAAAGACGATCTCGTGCTTGGCGGTGTAGCACCACCCCCAGCGGACGGTGTTGTATTGGGGGGATTGCAGGGCGTTAAGAGTAACTTGGCAAATCCGCTGGTAGAAGCGCGAATGGCAGCGCTTTCTGAGGCGTTGAAGTATGGCGAGTCTGGCTTAAACTTGGTAATTCAGGCTTTAGCCGATGAAGCAGAACAAGTTCGCGAGGCTGCATGCGCCCTGCTACAAGAAAGCGAGGAACCGAGTGCTAGACAGGCGTTGATTCAGTACAAGCCTTGGCTATTTTTTGAATACCTTCGTACCACGATTGGACATTCAGGCGGGGTTTCTTGCAGTTGCTTAAGCCCAGACGGGCAAAGCCTGGTGACTGGTGGCCGCGATCGCATCAAGATATGGGATTTGGAAACAGGGCAAGAACTCCGCACCCTGAGTACTTATCATTATTCACCAAATTCTCTAGCCATTAGCCCCGATGGGCAGACAGTTGTCAGCGGCAGTTATGAGGGCTATATCAAAGTGTGGGATTTGAGGACAGGACAGCTAATCCACAGCTTTGGCGAACCTTCATCTCATGGTGCTTCGATAGTCGTAAGTCAAGATTGGCAAAGTGTTTTGAGCGTCAGGTTCAGAGCAATCGATGTATGGGATTTGAGGACAGGACAGCTAAAACGCACAATAAAACAGAATTTAGGTAAGCTTACTTCTATAGCGATCGCTCCCAATGGGCATACCTTGGTCGGTGGCAGTCATAACAACATTATTAGAGTGTGGGATTTGAGGACAGGACGAGAAATTCACGCTCTTACAGGCCATTCAAAAAGTATTAACTTTGTTGCCATTAGTCCCGATGGGAATACACTTGTCAGCAGCGGTGGCAACACCATCAGGATATGGAATTTGCAGACAGGAAAGCTCAGACGCACCCTCTTGTTGCACAAACGCCGCCTGGTTCTTTCTGTTGCTATCAGCCCGGATTGGGAAACCGTTATCAGTAGCATTGATGACAAGACTATCAAAATCTGGGACTTAGAGACAGGGCTAGAACTGGACAGCTTCCAAAGTGATTCAGGGCCAGCTTATTTTGTAGCCATCAGTCAAAACGGACATACCCTTGTTGCCAGAAATCGCATCAATGCTGACGTATGGGATTTGCAGACAGAAAAGCTAATCCGCACCTTTACGCTTGTAGGGCATTTATCCTCAGTTAAATCTGTAGCTATTAGCCCCGATAAGCAGATTATTATTAGCAGTGGGGACAATACCATCAAGTTATGGGAGTTGAGGACAGGACAAATAATCCGCACTCTTGAGGGGCATTCAGACGATGTTTATTGCGTCGCTATTAGCCCCGATGAGCAGATTATTGTTAGTGGTAGTGCGGACAAAACCATCAAGGTATGGAACTTGAAAACAGGACAAATAATCCGCACTCTTGAGGGGCATTCAAACTGTGTTCGTTGTGTAGCGATTAACCCTCAAGGTAGGACGCTTGTCAGTGGCAGTGACGACGGTACTATCAAAATATGGGATTTGGAGACAGGGCAAGAACTCCGCACACTGCAAGCACAAAGGAGAGTTTATCGCATAGCCATCACTCCAGACGGCAAGACTCTTGTTAGTGGGGGAGATCCGATTTACAGCACAGCTAAGGTATGGAGTTTAGAGACAGGGGAAGAAATTCAGACATTCCAAGATTATCCTGTTGATTCCATAGCTATCAGCCCAGATGGGCAGACTCTCGTCAGTGGAGATTGGTCTTATCGAAAAACTATCAAGGTGTGGGATTTGAATACAGGGCAAGAAATTCGTACTTTTCCGGGGGATGTTGATTGCCTAGCTATCAGTCCAGATGGGCAGGTTCTCTTCGCTGGTTGCGGTGACAACACCATCAAAGTGTGGAATTTGAGGACAGGAGAGCTTATACGCACCCTGAAGGGGCATTCATATCTTAATTTTGGTGGTAATTGCCTAGCCGTCAGCCACGATGGGCAGATTCTGGTCAGTGGTAGTGGTGGTAATGTCAAAGTGTGGGGAGTGCCGTAGTTTCTTCACTGCTGCTGTGCGATCGCACTATTAGCTCAAGTCAACGAGATGCGCCCTTCCGCTTCAACAAGGCGATGCTGCTAGCTCAGCCGCTTCGCTATGCTCTTTACACAACACTATATATATGGGTCGAGGATTTCCATATATACACCTCCGACCAGAGTACTGAATATAATTTGTACATAAAATTTTAGAATTTTACCCATAAATGAAGATACGTGGCGGGAATGCGATCGCGCACTCGAAAACTGCCATTGAGCGCTAAAGTAGCTAATGAGCATAAAGACAGCGACTAGACTGAAACAAAAGCCACTATGCCAAGAATTCAACGCAAAGACAATTTTATTGACAAGAGCTTTACGGTAATGGCAGATATGATTCTGAAGATTCTGCCAGCCAACAAGCAAGCAAAAGAAGCCTTTGTCTACTACCGCGATGGTATGTCTGCTCAGGCAGAGGGCGAATACGCCGAAGCCTTGGAAAATTACAACGAAGCTCTAACATTAGAGGAAGACTGCTATGACCGCAGCTATATCCTCTACAATATGGGGCTAATATATGCCAGCAACGGCGAGCATGAAAAAGCTTTGGAATACTATCATCGAGCGCTCAGCGACAACCCCCGCCATACCTCCGCGCTGAACAATGTTGCTGTGATTTACCACTACCAGGGAGATAAAGCCAAGGAAGCTGGAGATCCCGAAGAGGCTGAAGCTTTTTTTGACAAAGCAGCGGAATACTGGAAACAAGCAATTCGCATAGATCCCAATAACTATCTTGAGGCGCAAAACTGGCTGAAAACCACAGGGCGATCGCAGATAGATATATTCTTTTAATTCATTGTTCGTGGTTGATAGTTCAAAGCAATGGGCTATCAACCATGAACCACCAATCACCAACCAGTAACTAATAACTAATCGAATGATTGATCGCGAACAAGTTCGTAAAGTTGCCCATCTAGCCCGCTTGGAACTAACACCCGAACAAGAGGAGCAATTTACTACCCAAATGGGCAGTATTTTGGATTATTTCGATCAGCTGAGCGAACTAGATGTTAGTAACGTGCAGCCGACAACGCGGGCGATTGATGTTAGCAACGTGACGCGACACGACGAGCTGCAACCTTACACCAATCGAGACGCTATCTTTAGTATTGCTCCAGATCAAGAAGGCGACTTTTTTAAAGTCCCCCAAATTTTTGGCGGTGAGTAATATCAATTTTGAATTGAGAAAAAAAATATTCTGAAATGGGCAATTCTCCCTCTTATTAATACGCTTTTAGGGGAAAATTGCCCGTTCCAAATAATGCCAGGAGGTAATTATGGGTTTGGGTATCCTTGCTGACGGAAAGTGGATTAGCCAACGAGATCAAGAAGATTCGCAAGGTAAATTTATTCGTCCATCAACGACGTTTCGCAACACAATTACAGCCGATGGCTCTAGTGGCTTTAAAGCTGAACCTGGGCGCTATCATCTATATATTTCATGGGCTTGTCCTTGGGCGCATCGAACTGCAATCATGCGTAAGTTGAAGGGGCTAGAGGATGTTATCGGGCTGTCGGTTGTTGGCGCGGTTATAGATCAGAATAGTTGGGAATTTAGCGACGAACTAGGTGCGATTCCTGATACTGCAAACGGTAAGAAATATTTATGGGAAATCTACCTCAAAGCTGATTCTAATTACAGCGGAAGAGTTACCGTTCCGCTTCTATGGGATAAAGAAAAGAATATGATTGTTAACAACGAATCCCGCGAGATTATCCGAATGTTGGATACGGAGTTTGATGCTTTAGCCAAAGCAAATGCGAACTTCTATCCGCAGGATTTGCAAGAGAAGATTGATGAAACAATAGATGCTATTTACCAACCAATTAATAATGGTGTTTACCGTGCAGGGTTTGCTACTACCCAAGCGGCTTATGAGGAAGGGGTGACGGATTTATTCAATGCTTTGGACTATTGGGAAGGAGTATTGGAGAAACAACGTTATTTGTGTGGCGATCTCATTACGGAAGCTGACTGGTGTATATTCACAACGCTGTTACGCTTCGATGCAGTTTATTACGTTCACTTTAAGTGTAATTTGCGCCGCATTGTCGATTATCCCAATCTTTGGAATTACCTAAAAGACCTTTACCAACAACCAGGTGTGAAGGAAACTTGCAACCTTGACCATATCAAAAGGCACTATTATATGAGCCATGAAAAGGTCAATCCTACCCGAATTGTACCTAAAGGCCCAATGATTAATTTTGACGAGCCGCATAACCGCGATCGCCTGACAGTCTAGCTGTCAAAGTTTAAGTTGCTAGTTAGTTTCACCGCAAACTTGTTGTAAGGTGGTGGTGAAGTCGGGGTAGGAGATAGCTGCGGCTTCTGCACCGTGAATCGTGGTAGTTCCAGAGGAGTTAAGGGCAGCGATCGCTAAACTCATTGCTATTCTATGATCTGTACAACTATGTACTTCTGTACCGATTAGAGATGTGCCGCCAGTTATCTCTAAACCATCTGGCAATTCTGTAACTTTAGCTCCCAACCTGTTAAGCTGGTTTGCCATAACAGCAATACGATCGCTCTCTTTCACTCGCAATTCTGCTGCATCCTTTATTACTGTAGTTCCTTTGGCAAATACTGCCGCTACTGCCAAAATTGGTATTTCATCTATCAATCTTGGGATAATATCCCCGCCAATTTCACAACTATTTAACTGGCTATATTTCACCCGTAAATCAGCCACAGGTTCACCTGCTACAACGCGCTGATTTTCTAGTGTAATGTCCGCTCCCATCATGGCAAGTGCTTCCAAAATGCCCGTGCGGGTGGGGTTGACGCCCACGTTTTCAATACACAACTCTGAACCTGGTACAACTGCCCCAGCAACTAGCCAAAATGCCGCTGAACTGATATCACCAGGTACAATAACATTTTGCCCGTGTAGTTGGGCTGAACCGCTAACTGTAACGCTGTTGGTTTCTGGATCGACGCTGATTTTTGCTCCAAAAGCTTGTAGCATTCGTTCGCTATGGTCGCGGGAAAGGGCGGGTTCTGTTACTGTCGTTTCTCCCTCTGCGATTAGTCCAGCTAACAGGATGCATGATTTAACTTGTGCTGAGGCTATGGGAGATTTATAGTGGATGGCTTGCAATTGCTGACCTTGAATTGCCAGTGGTGCTAGAGATCCGCTTTGCCTCCCCCAGATTTGAGCGCCCATTTGCTGTAATGGTTTAACGACGCGGGACATGGGTCGCGATCGCAGCGAACTATCACCCGTTACTGTGAAAAATCGTCCTTTATGAGAGGCGAGGATTCCCAGCATCAATCGCAGTGTAGTCCCTGAGTTTCCGGCGTTTAAAACATCACTTGGTTCTTGCAAGTTACCCAATCCAATACCTCGAACCCGTACTGATTCTGTATTGAGTTCGGAAATTTCTGCACCCAAGGCGCGAAAACAACTAGCAGTGCTGCGGGGATCTTCTCCTAGTAGTAGCCCTTGAATATAGGTTTCTCCTTGCGCGATCGCTCCCAACATTAAAGCGCGGTGGGATATAGATTTATCACCCGGAACCCGTATGCGTCCCTGTAGGGATACGCCAAAAGCCGGGCGGTCAATAATTAAATCTTGTTGATGTTCGGTACTTTTTACGATGACAACAGCAGTTGACATGGGCGATAAGTGGCATGGTGATTGTGATAGTTAATCGTACCACTTAGTATTTAATCCCTAATAGGGATTTAGACCTTAAGCCGCTTAAATTTTAGACTTACGGAATCCTCTAGAAAAGTTGGTATTTAAGAGGAGCGATCGCACATAAAGTAACTAAGTGTTGAATTAACATAATTTAACTCAACACTTAACAGTCATAACTAAGACTTAAAGCCCTTGGCTACCTTTTGTTTACCCTTGTCTTTAGGCTTTGATTTGTTAACTTCTGCTACGGCTTCTTGGAACAGATTATGTAAATGCACAGGCACGCTGGCAATTTCCGGTAGCTCTGGTTCTGTAGGCTTGTTGTACTCTTGCAGTAGTGCCTCTAAATCGCTTTCAAGCTTAAACTCTGGACGCGCTAATACTGTTTGCAATAGCTTTTCCAGTTGGGTTGGGTACTGCTGCGCTAACCTACGCCAGATGAAAAAGTTTATTGTCGGTTCTTCTAGGTACTTGCGAACGAGTTTCTCAGCGTCTGGGCTAACTTGGGAGCCAGAAGCTTCTAGCATTGCCTTAAACTGACTGTAGGTTGGCAGAAATATCTGCCCCCAGCGGGGATGGGTAAGTGCTGTTACTTGTTCGGCTTTCTTGAGGTTTTCAGGCAATTCAACTTTGGGCGTCACCATTTTGGTTGTGCCCTTCTTATCAAATAACTGGGCAACTGTTTTGGAGTCAGCACCAGCTTCTTCTGCCGCTACTTTCATGTCTTCTTCTGAAATCCCAGCTTCTTCGGCTATCTCGTCTAGGGATTTAGTGTCATCAATGCCTGCTGCGGCTAGGCGTCGATTGGTCATTGCCTGCTGAAATTCGGGTAGCTTTTTATTTAGTTGGTACCCCGGCATTGTTACTTCATCGCTACCAAAAAAGTCTATAAAGTCTTGGTGATATTGCTCTACTGACTTCCAAGCTTCCTCTAGCAACTCTGGGGCGTCGCTATATAAGTCGTTCTTATGGTTAGTCTTAAAGTTGCCGATGGCGACTGCCAGTTTGGGTTTGCCCAATTTGCCCATAGGCATACAAGGGCCAGAAAACATCCAGTAGGTATCGGTGACGGGGGAAATACGGGTTAGTAAGATTTCTCCTTGTTTAAAGCGCCGCATTTCTTCCAGCGTCTGGGCGTTATTTGGTTTAACGATGTAGGACTTGCCTGTTAGCCAGTTTATCAGTTCAAATCCATCAGGTAGAAGTTGGTTAACAGCAAATAAGCCTATGAAGCTGCGCCCCCAGCTACTAACTAAAGTGCGATCGCTCTGTGATAACTCGGGCTGGCTTTCCAGAAACAATTCCAGTGGCGCCTTATCCCCAACTTTGCCTTCTGTGATGAAGGTATCAATTATCAAATCCCTTTGAGCAATGTCCTGACGCTCTCTACGCGACTGTGCAGCCGCATAGGCTTCGAGGGCTGAAGCCAGCTCTCCTTCTGATTCTAGGACAAACTCAACTAAGGCTTGTTTTAGCGAAAGCGAACGCAGCAAAATAGAATCCACAAGCATCTCTAGGAGCAACACTTTATAGCTTAAAGGCAAAAAGCAAAGAAGGACTAGCTAATGGTAGCTAGTCCTTTTTTTAAAGAATATCCCTGGCACGGAGCTATTTTCCCGTAGGGTCGCCCCCAAAGTATCTTTGCCGCTGCGGCGTTTCACCTCCGAGTTCGGGATGGAGTCGGTGTGGAGCCACCGCGCTAAACGCAC
>NZ_JACJON010000052.1 GCF_014695585.1 Microcoleus sp. FACHB-831
CTTCTATGACCGGAGATATAAACGAGAATTCTCTGAGATGCACCGATTTTACGACCGCCTGTTAGGGGACAACAGTTAATTTACCTGATTTTGGGCTTAACCGAGAAGTATTGAGTTTACTGGAATAAAAGTAAAACCAAGAATTTATCAAAACGATATCTTTATAAAAGATAGTAAGAAATTTAATCCTAAATAATTAGCAGTAACGAGATACCACACTTATCTAAGAAGTCTGGTATCTGAAGATATCCGTTTCTTCCCTCAACTCATTCCTTATCTAAAAGATTAAAATTAAACGCGATTTTACCAGCTAGCAGATATAGATGGCTACCCCACTTTACCCACAACTTAAAAACTTACTTACACCACCGTTTTAGCAGCTACTCTCCGATATGCCAACTCAGCCGCAAACTGCAAGGCTGCTACCATACTCGTAGCGTCTGCAATCCCCTTCCCAGCAATATCAAACGCCGTGCCATGATCTGGTGAAGTGCGGATAAAAGGCAGACCGATAGAAGTATTAACCGCACGGTCGAAGGCCATCAGTTTTACTGGAATTAATCCTTGATCGTGGTAAAGCGCTAGATACCCATCGGCTGCATTTTGAGTTTCTCGCGGCTTTGAAGTTCCAGACGCGATGAATCGCGTCTCTACAAGAGGCTCCTCTGCTCCCCTTCTTCCATACCAAGCTTGTCCCGGCTTAACCCACATCGTATCTGGCGGAATCGGCCCATCGAGTTGCAGGCTGGGACGCCGCTGACGTTCTTGCTCTAGCCAAGGAATTAACCAGTCTAGTTCTTCTCGTCCCAGTTGTCCTTGTTCGCCGCTGTGGGGATTTAAACCCGCGATCGCTATTGTGGCTTTCTCTATCCCAAAATCTTCTTGCAAGCACTCCACCAGCAAATCTAGTTTCGATGTCATCAACTGCGGTGACAATGCATCTGCTACTTGACGCAAGGGAATATGCGTAGTGGCTAGTAAAGTGCGGAGAGTCCAGCCAGTATGGGGCGATCGCGCTACAAACAACATCCCAAATCGCTCAACACCAGCACGTTCCGCTAAAAGTTCCGTTTGGCCCGGATAATGATGTCCCGCCGCCTTCCAAGCAGACTTAGCAATTGGCCCGGTAACGATTCCTTGAAATTCTCCAGCTAATGTTCGAGCGATCGCTGTTTCCATATAAGCAAAACTCGCCGCACCACTCGCCGCATTGCCTTCCCCGATAGTAAATTTCCCTTCAGCTTCCCACCCCACATCCATAATCGCCAACTCTGCTGGATCTGCCAAAGTTGTCACTTGCTGCCGCAATCGGTTATAACTTTCCTCCAACAGCGCCCGACTGCCAACAACCGTTATATCGCAATCTTGGATAACTTCTGGGTCTGCAAGTGCCTTCAGCACCACCTCTGGCCCAATTCCCGCCGGATCTCCCAGCGTAATGGCTAACCGGGGACGGGGTTGTTTGTCTGTGACTTTAACAGCAGTTTGTGTAACGAAAGTTTTCTGAGTCTTCATGCTGCTCTAAAATAATCCTGAATAAAAAGCGATGCAAAGGAGCTTTGATATGAGCGGCGAGATGTTAAATGCAGCAGTGTTGTGCTTTACCCTGATTTTAGTGGGTATCGGCTTGGGCTTCTTGTTGCTCAAAATCCAAGGCGGCGAAAACGAGTCCCTCTAGGACATTGCGGGGGAAAGCCACCCCCGCTCATCTATATACAAATATTAGGTAGGCGCGATCGCCCACCCAGTACCTCCCCAGAAAACTAACCAACTGGGGAGGTACTGGGCATTTTTGCATTTTTATCCGCTGCCGTTTGTTCTTCGTATATCACACTCTAGCCAATAGAGCAACTTTGTTAACTTTCTTATAGATGCCAGCTAGATTTCTGATAACATCTTAGAGAAACGTTAAGATTCTTTACTAATTTCTAAATGACTTTATTGATTGTCGGTGCTACTGGCACATTAGGAAGGCAGGTCGCGAAGCGGGCTTTGGACGAAGGTTATCAAGTCCGGTGCCTGGTACGCAGCCCGATGAAAGCCGCATTTTTAAAAGAATGGGGTGCTGAACTGGTACGAGGCGACCTATGCAACCCCCAAACCCTGCCCGCAGCCCTCGAAGGTGTCACCGCTGTAATTGATGCAGCAACCTCCCGCCCTACAGACTCACTCAGTATCAAAGAAGTGGACTGGGACGGGAAAGTGGCACTTATTCAAGCCTGCGCTAAGGCTGGAGTTGAGCGTTTTATCTTCTTTTCTCTTCTCGACGCCGAAAAATACCCCAACGTCCCGCTAATGGAAATCAAGCGGTGTACGGAACTTTTCCTAGCAGAATCGGGATTAAACTACACTATTTTGCGACCCTGCGGCTTTTTGCAAGGATTAATAGGTCAGTATGCCATCCCCATTTTGGAAGGACAGCCAGTTTGGGTGACTGGTGACACCTCGCCAATCGCATATATGGACACCCAAGACGTTGCCAAATTTGCCATCAAAGCACTCTCAACGCCAGAAACAGAAAAGAAAACTTTTCCTGTTGTAGGGAGTCGTGCTTGGGGTGCTTATGAAATCGTGCGCTTGTGCGAACGCATGTCTGGGCGGGATTCTCGGGTATCGCGGATGCCATTGGGCTTACTGCGGACAGTGCGCCGAATCGCTAGGTTTTTTCAGTGGGGATGGAATGTGTCGGATAGGCTGGCTTTTGCCGAAGTGTTGGCAACTGGCAAACCCCTGATTGCGCCGATGGATGAAGTTTATAGCGTTTTTGGGCTAAACCCACAAGAAACCACGACGCTAGAAGGCTATATGCAAGAGTACTTCAGTCGAATTATGAAAAAGCTCAAAGAAATAGACTTCGAGAAATCGAAAAATAAAAAACAGGTGAAAAAGAAGATGCCTTTCACGTTTTAAGATCTCGCGTCCCCGCTTTGGCGCCGCGATACCTTGGTACTTTATTGATTTCCAAGGTGTCTGGGCGTAGCCAGTGGCATTAAAATGTGTGAGGATAAACCTGAGCTTATTCCACAAGATACGGGATTATTATCCACGTCAGTTTGCAGGAACTGATGTAATAAATGCTCGACAGACATCACTATTTGTGCATTCAAAAGAAGGCAGCTATGTGGTGTCTGGAATTGTGACATTCCTGCACATTTAACCACTAAGCCGGATTTGAAGCGTGCCCAAAGCAGGCATTATTTACAATGAAGTCAAACCTTTGGCTTGTCGTATCGCTACAGAGTTGCAAGACAAGCTGACAGCCTCTGGTTGGGAAGTTTGCATGACAGCAGCCGCCGGGGGAATTCTGGGGTATTCTCGCCCGGATCGTCCGGTTTGTCATACTCCCATAGACTCTTTGGTTCCCCCTGGTTTCGATAGTGAGATGAGTTTTGCCGTAGTGTTGGGGGGAGATGGGACGGTATTGGCGGCTTTTCGCCAAGTTGCTCCCTGCGGTATTCCGCTGCTAACGGTGAATACGGGACACATGGGTTTCTTGACGGAGACTTTTGTGAACCAGCTACCGCAAGCGTTGGAAATGGCGATCGCTGGCGAGTATGAAATTGAAGAACGGGCGATGCTCAATGTCGGGCTTTATCGCGACGACGTGCTGCTGTGGGAAGCGCTTTGCCTGAATGAAATGGTGATTCATCGGGAACCGCTGACGAGCATGTGCCATTTTGAAGTAGCCGTAGGGCATCACTCGCCTGTCGATATAGCGGCAGATGGCGTGATTATCTCGACTCCGACTGGTTCTACTGCTTATTCTCTCTCTGCTGGGGGGCCAGTGGTGACGCCGGGAGTCCCGGTGCTACAGTTAGTGCCGATATGTCCGCATTCCTTGGCGTCTAGATCTTTGGTGTTTGCCGATACTGAACCCGTGACCATTTTCCCAGCAAGTAACGATCGCCTGATCATGGTGGTGGATGGAAATGGTGGGTGTTATGTATTGCCGGATGACAGGGTGCGCGTGAAGCGATCGCGCTATTCCGCCCGGTTCATGCGCTTGCAGTCGCCTGAGTTTTTCAAAATTTTGCGAGAAAAATTGGGCTGGGGTTTACCTCACATTGCTAAACCAACATCTGTAGAGTTGCCTTAGTTTAGAGGTCAAATGGGCAAGATGGCCATTTCACAAAAAATTTACTATTTAGGGGCGCGATCGCTCTTGTCTCTTAACTGTCGTGAGTAAAAACACTCGTAGGGAACTTTGGCGTGTACACTTGAGTCATTGCTGACTTAAAAATATGGCAGTCCTTTAACAACAATCTGGGCTGCTGCCCAGCGTGAAGGTAAAGGTTAATGCATCCTATGAGTACAAGTATTCTTGATTCCAACCCCTGCGTACTGCTCGTTGAAACAGACGAATCCCTGGCTCAAAGGGTCAGTCTTGACTTGAGAGAAGCAGGCTATGTAACCATCGTCGCATCAGATGCCAGTAGCGGTTTCCATCAAGCCTGCGAACTTCAGCCTGCTATGGTGGTTGTAGATCGAGCGCTACCCGGAGAAGCAGGGTTGAAGTTGTGCAGCCAGATTAGGAATGCAGGTTCTCGCGTACCAGTGCTATTATTAATGTCCCGCGATACAGTTGACGATCGCGTGGCTTGTCTAGATGCAGGTGCGGATGATTATTTCCTCAAACCCTATCGGACAGAACCGTTTTTGCAGCGGGTGCGCCTCTACCTCGAACCAGAAGTAGGTAGCACCGAGCAATTACGCTTTGGCGACTTGATTTTAGACTTGACTAGCCGCAGAGCAATTCGCAATGGACGAACCATCGACCTAACAATGAAAGAATTTGAATTGTTAAGGTTCTTGATGTCTCATCCCCGTGAAGTATTGACCAGAGAACAAATTCTGGAAAATGTTTGGGGTTACGACTTTATGGGTGAGTCTAATGTGATAGAAGTATATATCCGCTATTTGCGTCTCAAAATTGAAGATGAGGGCAAGAAACGCTTGATTCAAACAGTGCGAGGCGTCGGATATGTTTTACGGGAAGCATAAAGGCTTGCTAGGAAGAACGCCAAACAAATAGCGCTTTTGGGGTGCGCGGATGAAACAATAAAGAATAAAAAAGTGGGAGCGATCGCTGTCGTGAAGCTTCGTCTAAGTTTGTTATTGATGTTAGGGTTTTTGCTGCTGGGTTGTTCTTCACCAGTATCAGATACAGATGGCAAAACCAACGCCCAACAGTTACCTAGCGCCGCGTCGCAGCCATCACCTTCACCGACAGCGCAGGAAGTGGAAAACTTGGGTCAAAGTTTGCCCGTTTCAGCCACAGCGACTACGGCTGGCACAAAAATTCAATTGGAAGTCGCACAGACCCCAGAACAACAGGCGATGGGCTTAATGTACAGAACATCTTTAGCGGACGATCGCGGGATGTTGTTTGTATTTAACCCACCCCGACCAGTCGGATTTTGGATGAAGAATACCCTAATCCCCCTGGATATGGTGTTTCTGCGAAAAGGGGTGGTAATGGACATCTCCGCTAACGTCCCTCCCTGCACCACAGACCCTTGCCCTACCTATGGCCCCGGAAAACCAGTTGACCAAGTAATCGAACTGCGCGCAGGGCGGGCAAAAGAACTGGGTTTGAAAGTGGGCGATCGCGTGACAATCCAAAAACTGGATAAAAATACAAATTTACCCGCGCGTTAGTATCTTTAGTGTCTATAATATCCATGTGGAAATTCTACTTACACTTTTGATAAAGTTGCACCAAAAGTAAGGTAGTCTTTCGGAAGATAGAGTTTCAACATCAAGAATTAATTTAATCTTGATGCTTAAACCCATGCTTACTTCCGGCGAACATGGCGGTTTTGAGGCAGAGAGTGTGGCAATTGCTTGGTGGTGTGAGGTCGGTCAAACAAAATAGCACGCACTCATAAATCTCTAGCTTTATGGACGACTGCCAGATAGGTTCTGGAGTACAAGAAATTAAGCAAGCGTTCCCCAGCATTTAGCTAGGGTTAAGCGCTAAAAGCTAACCGCCAGCCTAGTTTCGCGTCTAGTTCGGCGGTAAAATTCCGGTTGCTCTGTAGGAGGATGCGAATCCCATACTAGCGGCTAGGGTGGGGTTGATCCCCGAGGAACCTAGATCTCTGTTTTTAAGTGATTTGAGACACTGGCAGGAAACCTTACCCCCGTCACAATAGAGAGAAAGAACCGGGATTGGCGTGGACAGCTAAAATACTGGCTACTTAATATCTAGAACTTACCACTCACAATTACAAAATAGAGTTTACAAAAAGGAGGTGAAAGCAACTATGGCACCAGCAAACTATTCTCGATTCCTGCGTTTTCTGCAAGAAGATTTGGCCATTTCCAAGGCTTCCATGGCGATCGCTTTGCGACACCGCGAACAAGACCCAGGCCCCTTGCCGATGATTCTTTGGCAATATGGTTTGGTTACACTGGAGCAGTTAGATCGAATCTACGACTGGCTCGAAACGGCTTAAAACTTAGCAATCTGCGAGGAGCAGGAAAATATGTCAGAGCAATTGGGCTTTTGGGTATTTACCCGATCCACAGGCGAAGACTTAAACAAGTATTTTCATTCAAAATTCATTTTTACATCAAGAGCAGGATGATAAGCGTCCCGCTCTTTTTATTTAATATGTTTAGTTGATATTCCCACTATCGATTAATTCTTAGCCACTACAGCAGCCGTAAATGATTCGCCCTGGGAGATACCCAGTTTTTCTAAGTATTCGGATATCTGATAACGCAGCAGAGCAAATTTACTAATCTCAGCATTTATGCCTACAATACCTCTTTCACTAGCCACACTATTTTGGCGGCAGGCATAAAAACTCTCGAATAACATTTACTACTTTAATCTTTTCTGTGCTACTAGAGGTTTGATAAACTTTAAGGGGTACAGCTTTGCTTTGCCGCAAAAAAAGAACAACGTCATAATTAGCGTTGTCGTCGCTATTCCAGCTATTTGATTCCAACTGAACATCTACTATTTCTTTAAGCGAATGTTCGGTAACTTTCATCCCCAGCAAACCTCGTCGCTTAAGCGTTACTTTGCCCAGAGTTTTATCAAAGCCACAGCTGATAACTCCCCCAGCCAAAATCAGCACTAACAAGCCAAGAATTACGAATACTACAGGCAGCAAAGGGAACCACCAGATATAAAACAACCACGTATTATTTTGGCCAATTAGCAACAGCACAAAAGGAATCACTAGCACAAAGACACCTGCCGCTATCCAAACCCCGGCGGGGCGGTGTTGGAGCGTAAGTTTGGTTGCTGTCTTTTCCACAATTTTCATGCCAAGAGAGAGTTAAGTAGGTGGGGGAAATTTAAGCAGATACTATTAAAAGCTAAAAATAATTATTGGCTATTTTTTATCCTCTACCAAAACTCTTTTTTTACCTCATTGGCTGGCTCGCGTGGTAATAAATTTAAATTTTTAGTTAATTAAAGTATTTTCATAATAAATATTAATAAAAATAAGGGTTTTTATAAAAACAAATAACCACTAAACCTTATAAAGTACTTGTGCTGTGCATCATTACGTCATAATATAGTAATTGTATTTGTCTAACCAAATGCTGTCAAAAGTAGGTGGTTGGAGCGCAGGGGACGATCGTCCCTTGCGCGGGGGTTAAAGAGTTGGGAATTGAGAAGAAAGACGCGATGAATCGCGTCTTTAGAAAACTCTAGTTGGTGGTAAAAACTCTAGCAGCAGCAGCAACACCAGCACCGGGAGTAAAGCCTTCGTATCCCAACTCGCGGAGGGTAGCTTCCAAGGCAGCAACAGCGGCAAGGATGTCGCGATCGCTCACAAATCCCAAGTGTCCCATGCGGAAGATTTTACCGGACAGGTGATCTTGTCCACCAGCCAAAACGATATCAAACCGCTTCTTCATCACCGCACGCACTTGTTCCGCGTCCACATCAGTCGGCGCTACGGCAGTAATCGCCGGACTCCCAGCACCCTCAGGCGCAAATAGAGGTAAACCCAGTGCCTTAACAGCATCGCGGGTTGCATTCATTAAGCGCTGGTGGCGGCTGAAGATGTTTTGTAAACCTTCCGCTTTCATCATCTGGAGGGCAGTTTGCAGCGCCACCATCAGGTTAATAGGCGGGGTAAACGGGGTGGTGTTTTTGGCAGCATCTTTGCGGTACTTGCCCAAATCCAGGTAGAAGCGGGGTAGCTTTGCAGTTTTGTAGGCTTCCCAGGCTTTGGAACTGACTGCGACAAACCCCAATCCGGGGGGAATCATGTAAGCCTTTTGCGAACCCGACGCCACTACATCTAGACCCCACTCGTCGATGGGGAGATTTACTGCACCCAAGCTAGTAACGGCATCAACAATAATTAAAGCTTGACCGTGCGCTTTGACGTGGCGATTGATAGTTTCCAGGTCGTTAATTACCCCAGTCGAGGTTTCGCTGTGGGTGATGATGACGGCTTTGATTTCTTTATTAGTGTCGGCTTCGAGTTTTTCGCGGAAGTGTTCTGGATCGAGGGGTTGACCCCACTCCGCTGTTACTTTATCAACATTAAGGCCAAAGGCTTCGCTCAGTTGCGCCCAGCGATCGCCAAACTTGCCGTTACATCCTACCAAAACGCGATCGCCCGCACTTAGGAAGTTAATAATCCCAGCTTCCATCGCACCCGTACCCGACACAGTAAGCATCAGCACATCATTCTGAGTCTGGTGCAACCATTTCAAATTTTCAGTTAACTCTGCAATAACTTTTACAAAGTCACCGCTGCGGTGACCAATTGGGTGCTTTGCCAAAGCGTGTAGCACCCTCTCCGGCACCGGGGTAGGGCCGGGAATCATTAGCATTAGCTTGTCGTCCATCTATCCTTCCTACTTCTATCTAAGGAGCGAAATTTCTGTAGCGCATTATCCAGAATAGTTTTAACTTCTTTGCTTCAGGTGCGGAGTTAAAATTCTTAATTTAAATTTTAAAATTCATACCGTGCCAGGCGATCGCACCAGTTATACCATTTTTGATTTTGCTCGTTCCCAGGCTCTGCCTGGGAATGGGATTTTAGATTTTGGAAGCCTCGCCAGCAGGTAGTTTTAGAACTTCAACCCCATAACCCTAACCAGCGTGGGCGGACCTTAGGGGAGGAACTACTAAGGATCTAGCTTTCTTAAAAACTTAGGCAGGTCTATAGGTCGAGTAAAGCTAGATGGATCGGATGCTCCTAGCGTTGGAGGCGGTGGATTTGAAGTTTCAGCAGCCGAAGGAGATACAATCCCATTTAACAACTGCCCAATTTCATCTGGTGCGTTTGGTAGCAGTGTTTCCAGTACTTGCTTCAACTGTTGAGCGTGGCGCTGGCTGCCATCGTAGCGCTCTTTCCAATAAGCGATCGCGGCTTGGTATTCCCTGGCTTGCTGCTGGTGAGAAATGATAATTTCCTGCTCCCAGTCTTCTAGTTGCGACTCTAGTTCTGTTACGCGGACAACAGCGCGATCGCGTTCTGATGTTAACTCCTCACAAGCTTTTTCCAATTGCGCCCCCTTCCTTATCTGTTGCGCCAGCTCGGTTTCCAGCGTTTCCATTTTGCCAATTAGGGCAGCAATAGTTGTGGTTTGTTCCCTAGCCGTAGTTTGAGTCTGCACCAGCGCCTTATGCAGGTCTTGGTGAGCTTCTAGGGCTGCGTGCGATTGCTTTACTTGTGCTTCTAGCTGCTTTTGGAACGCAGCGCGATCGCTCAGACGACGGTGCAACACCTCAACTATTGTCTCCTGGTATTCCACCTGCCCCTCTAAAAGCGTAATCTTATTCCTAGCAGCGAGGATTTGTGATTCTAACTCTACTACGCGCTGTTGATGGGCTGACCGCTCCTGCTGCCGTTCAATTAGCTGTTTTTCTACCTGCTTTTGACCGCTGTGGATAGCCGTGCGGTATTGAGTTAGCCGCTCGCGCAGGCTTTCTAGCTCTTTTTGCTGCGTCCGGACTAGAATCTCCATCATTGCTAACAAGTCTTGAACTGTTTGGTCTTTGACTTGCGCTTGGGATTTCTGGCTCAAAAGAGCATCATGCTGAGCGTTAAGCTGTTGTTTTAGTTGGGCAAGAGCTTGCTGCTGAAGATTTGCCACTTCCTCGCTTTCGTGAAGTTGCGCTTCCAGCCCCACGCGATCGCGCAGCGCAGCCGATGCTATTTCGTCCTCTTGCCGCCTTAGATCGCTAACAGTTGCTTGCGATTGCTCTAGCGCCTGCTCTAAATCTTGAATGCGATCCTTATGCGATCGCTCTTGCTCTAGCGCTTGGGCTAACTGACGTTGAAGGTCTTCACGCTCCTGTTCCCACTCCAAGGGGACAGACGCCAATGGTGTCTCTACAGGAGCTACAAGATCGGGACTTTGTTCGCCTTCACTTTCTGCCCTCATTTCTGCGGCTGTCGCGGAAAGCGGATTAGACGCGGAATTTTTCTTTGAGTCCTTTTTAGGCACTTAACAGCTTGTGGACATCACTATTTAAATTTTAGATTTTAGATTTTAGATTTGGGCTTTATTCCAAATCCAAAATCATTGTCGGTGGAGTTTCTCCACCGACACCAAATCTAAAACTAGGTTGTTAACTGCTTAAACACGAGTTACCGTTGTTCTTAGCATCTCGCTCAGTTTCCGAGTTAGCGTTATTGAGCGACCAGCGGTAATCAACTGGCAAATTCGCTCGGTCGCAAGCGGCTTCCAATTGCTTTTGTTGCGCCAAGGCTTTGCGGAGCGTAGCGATTAGCTGATGCACCTGCTCTCGCACCGCTGGTTTTTGACTAACGGCGAAAGTAGTTTGACGCTCCAAGAGTTGGAGTAGCAGTTCGTAGTGAATGTGAGATGGAAGAGGTATTGGCTCCATTAAACGCGATCGCCTGTAGTGGACTGATATGTTCGCAAGTATGCGGACGGAAGCGAGAGCAATGAATTTGTTCGTTAGAACAATTCATTCTTCATACTTCCTTCCCAGATGGTGTGTGAGGAGACAAATCACTGAGTTCCGCGGACAGCTTGGCTAGCGCAGCTCCGGGATCGGGCTGTTTTACCAATGACTCGCCAATGAGAACAGCATCAGCACCTGCCGAGCTTACTAGGCTGAGGTCATGGGCGGTGTGCAGCCCTGATTCGCTGATAGCCAATATGCCGCGATCGCGCAACTGGTTTCCCGAAGCCGCCAGAATATCGACGGTTGTTTGCAGGTCAACTGAGAAATCTTCCAAGTTGCGATTATTTATACCTATAAGGGTAAAGCCTTCGAGGGATAACACGCGCTCTAGCTCAGACTGAGTGTGTACTTCAATCAGTGGCGTCATCTTCAAGGCGTTGGTAATTTTAATAAAATACTGGATGTCTTTATCTTCCAGGATCGCCGCAATCAACAATACGGCATCTGCTCCCACGCTGCGAGCTTTATAAATTTGGTAAGGATAAATTACAAATTCCTTACATAACAAGGGCAGATCGACAGACTGGCGAATAAGAGCCAAATTTTCAAAGCTACCTTGAAAGAATTTTTTATCTGTCAGTACCGATAAACAACTAGCTCCCCCTTGCTGATATGAGGAAGCGATCGCCACAGGATCGAAATCTTCCCTAATCGTCCCTTTGCTAGGAGACGCCTTTTTGACTTCAGCAATTACCGCTGGTTTTGTCTTTCCTTGGCGCAAGGCTTCCACAAAGTTACGCGGTGCTGGTGCAGCCTGGACTAAGCGCTGTAATTGTATTAGGGGAACACGTTCCCGCATCTGCTCAACTTCTCTTTCTTTGTACCAGACAATTTCCTCTAAGATATTGCGCGGTAAGGCATCAGGTGCGGGTACTTGGTAGCTTAAGTAGCTGACTGAAACTGCTGGGTTGGGTGAACGTCTGCGAATTTGCATAAATCCAGTTTGGCACAAGCAATGGGGAATGGTTTAGCGGCTAATAGCTAGCTATTATTTCAACGATGGCAATTTTCGCGGCTCAAAAACCCGTTTTCTTTAAGAAAACGGGTTTCTCGGTTCCACACTTAGTAATTCGTCGTCTTTTGCGAATTAGCAATCAACCTCGAACAACTAACAATGAACAATTAGTGAGTCACCAACGCTCGTTTATAGGCTTCGTCCAGCACCTCAGATAGGGTGGGATGGGCGTGAACTATATAGGCCAAGGTGTTGATAGACTGACGATTGGCGATCGCGTTTGCCGCTTCTTGGATCAAATCCGAGGCGTGCAATCCTATAATGTGTACTCCCAAAACCTCTCCGGTATCTTTGCGATAAATTACCTTAGCCATACCTTCGGCTTCACCTTCGGCGATCGCTTTGGAATTTCCCTTAAAATAAGTCTTCGAGGCTGCCACTTCAAACCCCTCGGCTTTGCCCAACTCTTTAGCGGCTGGTTCGGTCATGCCTACAAAGCTAATTTCTGGGTGAGTAAACGCTGCTGCTGGGATGCTGTGATAATCTACAGTACGCTGACGCCCGCAGATATTTTCCACTGCCACGACGCCTTGTGCAGACGCCGCATGAGCCAACATCATTTTCCCCGTCGCATCTCCAATTGCCCACAGGTGCGGTACTTTTTCCCCGCCTGACAGAACTGCCATCGTGTCATCGACGGTAATAAAGCCGCGTCTATCTGTTTCAACGCCTACAGACTCCAGGCCTAAGTCCTTAGTATCTGGGATGCGACCAGTTGCTACCAAGCAAGCATCCACCTCCAGAACATCTACTACTTCTTTAGTTTTGGCGTCGGCTAGCTCAATTATTACGGGCGTTCCAGGAATTACTCTTTTAGCCAACGTGCCCACCTTGGTTTCGATGTCGCGGGGCGCAATCAGCACCCGCTTGGCAAGCGTAGCAATATCCGGGTCGAAACCGGGCATTAGTTGGTCTAGGGCTTCAATCATCGTGATCTCGCAGCCCAACGCAGTATAGATATCGGAAAATTCCAAACCTATGTAACCG
This sequence comes from Microcoleus sp. FACHB-831, assembly GCF_014695585.1. NCBI lineage: Bacteria > Bacillati > Cyanobacteriota > Cyanophyceae > Oscillatoriales > Microcoleaceae > Microcoleus > Microcoleus sp. FACHB-831. The sequence continues at coordinate 12,924 of NZ_JACJON010000052.1, forward strand.
CTACCAATAATTGCCACCCAGTTTGGCAACCAGTCCATTTTTAAGGCTTCGTCACTGGTAAAGACAGTTTTGCCGTCAGTTTCAATGCCTGGGGGAACCCAAGGAATAGAACCAGAGGAAATGATAATGTCTTTAGCCGTTATCGTTTTTTCTCCGGTTTCTGTTGTAACTGTTATTTTTTGCTGACTGGCTACCCTACCCCTACCCCGCAGGATATCAACTTTCAGCCGTTGCAGGCTATTGGTAAGGTCGCCGCGAATTTTGCTGACGAGGTTGTTTGCGTGATTGGCGATTCCTTGCCTGTCAAATTCTACGCTGCCTACTTCTATGCCCAGTGCTTTGAGATGGTGAGTGTTGCGTAACTCACGCACCCTACCCGATGCCGCTAGGAGGGCTTTTGAGGGAATGCAGCCGCGATTAACGCAAGTCCCGCCCATATCAGATGCTTCTACAATTGCGGTTTTCAAGCCGCAGGCAACGGCGTGTAGGGCAGCGCCATGTCCGCCCACGCCAGCACCGATGATCGCTAAATCGTAATCAAATCCGTGAGTCACCTTTCTCTCCTGATAAGCGATGCCCTCTTTATTTTCAACTGGACTCACTCGATTAGACAATATGTTAGTTCTGAGTTATGAGTCAGTCAAAACAAAGCTTAATTTCGCAATTTCGGCTTTTAATGCAGATTATGAGGTTGCGTGTCTGTAATTCTGCCTTTTGCTGTCCATTTTTGCAACTGAATCTTTACTCTAACGCACGACATTCAATTGCCCTTTTTGCACGCCCTCGATGACTAGCTCGATCAAATTTAGATCTTCATCGCTTATCCTCGCATCAAGAAGCGCTATTTTTAGCTGTTTGCAGTTTAATTGTGTAATTTTACCGATTGCAAAAATTTGCTCAACTAGCTGATATATCACAGGCTTGTTCATAAACCACGAGGCTTGGGAATCAGGATACTACTACTGGATAAAGTCAACAAAACGAAGTTAAACTCAACATAATGTGTTCAGTGGTGCATTGATTAGTAACATCTGCGATCGCGATTTAGTTGCGGTTTATTTTTAGGCAGTTAACCGTTAGAGCAATTGTAATGTTTGAGGAGTCAAGCACTATGGAACAGGATCGGCGAGATGACCGTCGCGCAGCTGCGATGTCTTTTCTTGAAGCGCTTGACCAATTGCAGGAAACGCTGGCAAAGACTGATGATGATAATAATAAATCAATCCCCGCTAAGTCTAATAAAAAAGAGCGCGTAAAATTCGATCTGAGCGAACTAGAAGACGCTGCGGCGGATATTGACCAATTTTTCCAATCTCTCTATCCAGAATCAAGCGAATCTAAGGATTAAAAGACTGTTGCCGTTGAGCCTCGTATAACATCAAGGCAGCGGCGATCGCTACGTTCAATGACTCTACACCTGGACTCAGGGGTATTGTCACTCGTAAATCTGCTGTTTTTTCAAGCTCTTCAGACAGTCCTGCGCCTTCATTTCCCAGCAAAATCAAAGTTGGACGCCGCAAATCTACCTGCCAATAAGTTAAAGTCGCACTGGGCACTGTCGCCACTACTTGCATCCCCGCCGTCCGACACTGAGAAACTAAAGACACCAAATCCCCAGTGACTGCCATCGGTAGCCGGAACCACTGTCCCGCTGACGCCCGCAACACCTTGGGATTATCCAAATCTACACTATTATCGCTCAGCCACAAACCAGACGCACCAGCGGCAGCAGCGGTGCGAATAATCGTACCCAAGTTGCCGGGATCTTGCAAGGTTTCCAAAACCAGCCCTAGCTGAACTGGCAGTGATGGAGACTGGGCAGTAATGCGAGGTGCTGTTGCGACGACGCCATCAGGTTGTACAGTAGTAGCGATCGCCTTAATGACTTCTGCACTTACTAACTCCGCCCTGGTAGCCCGATTGCAGACGTTTTCCCACAGTTGCTGGTGGCGATCGCGCCACTCAGGCGTACAGCAAACACTCACAAGCGGGTAATTCACCGCACACGCTTCCTCTAGCAAGTGCGTCCCTTCCAATAAAAATAACTGCTGTTCCCGCCGTTCCTTGGAGGAGTGCAACTTGCGGATTTGCTTTACCAGAGAATTCTGGACACTTGTCAACACAATTTTAAATTTTAGATCTTAGATTTTGGATTTTACATCTTAGATGAACCATCCAAAATATCCAATCCAAAATCTAAATTTAGGATGCGGAACCCGGGACTTGAACCCGGAAGTCCTTGCGAACACTAGAACCTGAATCTAGCGCGTCTGCCAATTCCGCCAGTTCCGCTTAAGCACCGTTTTAGTGGCGCGATTTACTATAATGATGCATTCTTATTGTGTTGTCAACTACTTTTTTTATTCCGGAAAATTCAGCGATAACAAAGTACAATGCTTCAACGGCTGAGAACTAGCCCAAAAATATAGACATCTCGAATCTTTCGGGTAAAATCTAAACAAAATTTCAACGAACGCAAAACCATTCCCTTAAAGCTGGAGGATAGACCCATTATCAGCCTGACAGAACTCTCATCTAAGCCTGAAGCAGACAATTCAGTTCTGCAAATTTGGGGCAAACAGACCCTGAAAGGGCACGTAAAAATTAGTGGGGCAAAGAACTCGGCACTGGCTATCATGGCTGGAGCCTTACTGTGCCCCGACGATTTTAGGCTTCGCAACGTTCCCTCCCTCGTCGATGTGACGCGGATGGGGCAGATTTTATCAGCGTTAGGGATAAAGCTGGAGCGGAATGGCGACATTGTAGACATCAACGCTCGGGATATTGGCGAATCTAAAGCGCCTTACGAATTAGTTTCTCAGCTGCGAGCTTCATTCTTTGCCATTGGCCCGATGCTGGCGCGTCTGGGGGTTGCCCGCGTACCGCTCCCAGGGGGTTGTGCCATAGGTGCTAGACCCGTAGACCTGCACGTTAGAGGTCTGCAATCAATGGGCGCCGACGTACAGATCGAGCATGGGATGGTTCATGCTTATGTAACTGGCCCAAATCCCAGATTGAAGGGTGCGAAAATTTACCTCGACTACCCTAGCGTCGGAGCAACAGAGACGCTGATGATGGCGGCTACCCTAGCTGATGGGGAAACGACCATAGAAAACGCTGCTCAAGAGCCAGAAGTGTCAGATCTGGCTAATTTCTGCAACTCGATGGGCGCGAAAATTCGCGGCGCTGGCACAAACACCATCATTATTTCGGGCGTACCCCGCTTGCATTCGACGGACTACAACATCATTCCCGACCGAGTTGAAGCTGCAACTTTCCTTGTAGCAGGAGCTATTACCCACTCGGAAATTAGCCTGTCGCCAATCGTACCAGACCATCTCACAGCAGCGATCGCTAAGCTGCGAGATATCGGTGCAAAAGTGATCCTAGAAGATCGCGATTGTCTGCGGATTATCGGGGCGCAAAGCCACATGGCAACGGATATTGAAACCTTGCCTTATCCAGGCTTTCCCACAGATATGCAAGCGCAGTTCATGGCTTTGCTAACTCTCAGCGAAGGAACCAGCACGATCAGCGAAACGGTGTTTGAAAACCGCTTGCGTCACGTAGCTGAGTTGAATCGTATGGGCGCGGACATTCGTGTAAAAGGCAACCACGCCATCGTTCGAGGCGTATCGATGCTATCAGGGGCACCTGTGGTAGCAACTGACTTGCGAGCTTCAGCTGCGCTTGTATTGGCAGGGCTGGCAGCCGAAGGAAAAACAACGATTAAAGGTTTACACCACCTAGATCGGGGCTACGACAATCTAGAAGATAAGATGCGCCGCCTGGGAGCTAAACTACAGCGCGTACAGGATGATGCAGTGGCGGATGAAGCTGCTACAGCCCCCGCCACAGCTAGTGTTGAGTAAAGTTAAGTAAGGTGGATATTACCCACCTTACTAACTAAAAATCTAAGGGCGGCTTTGATTTGGTTATTGCAATCCCTATTAGGGATTCTTAAACAGCCATCGACGCTCTAATAATTCAAACCAGTCACTGGTATTTAACATATTGTATTTAATACCCTGGTTTGCTTACGGGGGCTTAAGCCCCCGGATATATCTAAATGAAAAGCGCTATAAGATGTAACTACTTCAAAATTTCCTCAAGCGCTTGTTTGACATTTGGATATTGATATTGAAATCCGTAAGATTGTGTTGTTTTAGGTAGAACTTGTTGGCCTTCTAAAACTACTTTGGCTCCGTCTCCCAAAAGTACTTCTAGGGCAAAGCCGGGAACGGGCAACCAGGAGGGGCGATTGAGAACTTCGCCCAACGTCTGACAGAATTCTGCCATGCGGACTGAGTTGGGGGCTGTACCGTTGACGACACCTTGGATATCCGGTCGTTTGAGGGCTGTGAGAATTAGATTAACTAAATCCTCTCGGTGAATCCAGGAAAACCACTGGCGACCGCTGCCGATGGGACCGCCCGCAAACATTTGGAAGGGGGGTATCATTTTAGCGATCGCTCCTCCCATGGCCAAAACTATGCCAATTCGCACAATAACCAGTCTGGTTCCAGCATCTTTTACTTTTTGGGCTTCGGCTTCCCATTCTTTACATACTTGAGCCAGAAAATCGTTACCGGGGGGGCTAGTTTCATCAAAGCTAGCTGTCTCGCTCGTGCCGTAGTAACCAATCGCGGAAGCATTAACTAATACTGATGGTTTGGGGTTAGCTTGCGCGATCGCTTCTACTATCTTTTGCGTCCCAATCTTACGACTGTTGATGATTTCCTGCTTGCGCTCAACCGTCCAGCGCTCCTGTCCAATGGGTTCTCCTGCCAAATTCACTACAGCGTCACACCCAGAAATAGATTGTTGCCAAGAGCCAGATTCTCTGGGATTGTAGGCGACGACTTCAGCATTGGGAAACTTTCTTTTAGCAGCATCCGAGTTGCGCGTTAAGACCAGCACTTGATTACCTTCAGCCTGTAGTCGCTCCACCAGGCGGGTGCCAACAAATCCGGTTGCTCCAGTAATAGCTACTTTCATAATTACCTAGTTATTTTTCGATTCGCTGTAGCCCATGCCATTCGCCTCTGCATAGCGATGCATAAAGCGCATGAATCGCTGCCAATGGTCTTCCTGCTCAATCTCAAACTTACATTCAACCCGCTCTAGGTCATCCCCTTCTGGCCCAGAGAAAATGAATTGTACACCAGAAGGCTCAACACTAATTACGCCTTCTTGGTCAGTTAGCTGCATCGAGTTAGAAAATTTTTTTCTAAAGCTGTTGAATTTTTCTATGGCTCTCAAGCTATTGAAAGTCATTACTACGCTGCGGGCGCCAGAAGTTTTACTCCGCCGCAGGCTGACATTGCTCAGTTCTTCAGGAATCCCTTCAAAAAAATGAATGGAGGGGGTATTAACACTCATGCAAAAATTAAATGTAATTTAGCAATAGTATACAAAAGTTAAATGCAGTCGAGATCTGCAAATTTAGAGCAAATATAGGCTGGGGGCAAAGCACTTGTCATTAGCCGCCACTTCACTTAGCCATAGTCATTTAGCTGGAGAAAAGCCGGAGTTGGGAGTTCTCCCCCCAAAGCCTCTCGACATAATAGTCATGGTTGTGGGTGGGCACTATTGCTCACCCACAACCAGCAAGGTTTGAGGGATATGTGGTTAATGGTAGGGGCTTTAGCGTGCGAGTTGTTCGTAATAGCGCGATCGCTCCGCTGTGGACAGACTCCGCACTTTATTTTGGTACTGGGCGTATTCTGCTGCACTTAGAGTAGATTGCTTCTGGGCGTGTTCCTGCCAATAAGCTTGTCGCGCCTTCCAAGACATTCCCCGCGTTAGGGCGTATTCTTGCTGACCAACCATTTTTGCGTAGGCTTGCTCCTCTTTGCTTAGAGTCGCGATCGCGGCTGTTGTTTCTACTTTAATCTTGGCTTCACCTAACCCCGGCTGTTCGTCAAGCTTATCCTTGCACAACTCTCTGTTAGGCGTAAGCAAGTTCGCCGGAGCGCTTCCCCGTTCGGCTGTATTGCAAACACCGTGAGCGATCGCTAGTTCCTGTTCTACTTCTGGCGGCTTGCTTAAAGATGGCTGGCTATTACCAGGTTTAGCTGAAATTACGTCAGTCTGAGTATTACCAGGTTTAGCTGAAATTACGTCAGTCTGAGTATTACCAGGTTTAGCTGAAATTACGTCAGTCTGAGTATTACCAGGTTTAGCTGAAATTACATCAGTCTGAGTATTACCAGGGTTGGTTGAAATTACATCAGTCTGAGTATTACCAGGGTTGGTTGAAATTACGTCAGGCTGGATAAGGGTGACGGGTGTGATATTAAAAATTGCAGTTTGGGGGACGATACCGCCTTGTCCGTCAACGACAGTATAACTAAACGTTTCCATACCACTGGCACTAGGCGTGGTTGGCTTAAACGTCAGTCCCGTTAATTGAGAGACTGTAAGAGATTGCCCCGCAGTCACGGGTGTAACGCCATCCGACAAAAATACCGTACCATTACTTACATTAGGGAGTGCGTTAACAGTAATCGTTAGCGGATCTGCATCCCCATCTGTCGGCGTAGTGATGTTAATGGGGGTACTGGGTGCATCTCCGGAAAGATTGAGCGTTATCGGGTTGGCGATGGGCACATAGTTGGCGTTTGGTCGATTGGGACGGGTGTTGAATGCAGCAGTTGGCCCCAATTCGCTTGTAACCATTCCGCCGCTTGTCACGGGGAGGACTTCTTTTTTGTAGCGCTGACTGAATACACCCCAAGTATTAGCAGCATCTTGGCTATAACTACTCCAAGACGCAATAAAGCCTCCATCTGCCAGACCTACTACATCGGAGTACATTTGATTGCTGTTGGTTGTGGTATTTAGCCGGAACTCGCCTCCTACAGCAGCGCCTTGGGCATTGTAGCGCTGACCGTAAACACCTCTGCCGTTGCCATCTTGTTCCAGACTTTCCCAAGAAATGACAAAGCCGCCATCTGCTAAAGAAGTTATAGCCGGAGTTTCTTGATCTAAGCTGTTGTAGGTATTTACGCGAAACTCGTTACCGACTTTACTACCATTAACATCAAATCTTTGAGCGTAAATAGCTTCTTGTAAACCAGTGTTAGTAGGTAGAAGATCGTCATCGCTCAACCAGGTAGCAACAAAGCCACCATTGGGTAAACCAGTAATTTTGGGCAATTGTTGGCTGAGTTGGGTTGTGGTATTAACCAGGAACTCGCCGCCAGTTTTATTCCCATTTCCGTCGTAGCGCTGGGCATAGACACCGAAAGCATTGTCAGACTTGTTAGGAGCGCTCGAAGCAACTGGAGAAGCATCTTGCCCCTGACTTGCCCAAATAGCGATAAAGCCTCCATCCGGCAGAGCAGTTATAGAGCCTACCCCTTGAGAACCCCCTTGATTGCCAGCTGTCGTGGTATTGATCCGAAACTCATTGCCTGCTTTATTGCCATTGGCCTCGTAGCGTTGAGCGTATACACCCCAGCTACTTCCGTCTTGTCCATTGCTCGCCCAACTAACAACAAAACCGCCATTTGCTAAAGCAGTTACCGAGGAAGCAGCTTGAAGGTTATTAGTGTTGGTATTGATCAGGAATTGGGTACTTAAGGCAGTGCCATTATTGTCGAAGAGCCTGCCGTAAACGTTGCTGTCTAGGCCGCCTCCGGAGCCAGACCAAGTAACCACAAAGTTGCCATTCTTTAGGGCGGTGACTGATGGATAGCCTTGAGGAAGGCTGGTAGTGCTGTTAATTCGGAACTCAGCAGCAACGGGAGTGCCATTAGCCTCATATAACTGACCAAACACGCCACTGTCATCTCCTGTTCCAGCGCCAGCCCAAGTGACAATAAAGCGACCGTTTGCCAGTACGGTTATTTTTGAGAATCCTCCACCTGAAGCTGATGGTAAAGCCCCTTGGTTGCCAGCTGTAGTGGTATTGACCTGAAATTCTGTGCCGTTGGGCTGGTAGTTAAAAGTGCCTGTTTCGGTCAGGGTGACAGTACCGTTGACGCCGCTGGGGTGACGGGCTGAAGCGTGTAAGTTGCCCATACCGTTGGCAATTTGAGAGATGCTCAAGTTGCTGGCGGTGAGCCTAATTGTACCGCCGTTGCCGCCTTCCGTACCGCCATCGGCGGAGACTTCAGCTAGGCGCTGAATTTCCAGCTTGTTGTTGGCGTTCATTACAATGAGTCCGCCGTTACCAGTCCCCGTCGCGCTGGTGGTGATGGTGGCTTTCTTTTGGGTGGCGATGTTGTCGGCAATAGTTATATTGTCGGCAAATAACCCGGCGACGCCTTTTTCTGCGGCGATATTACCCAGGGTTTGAATATTATTTGTGCCGTCTGTGGTGACATTAAATACCATGTTCCCCAAGGCTGATTCTGCTACTTGCACGTTTGTACCAGCCGCTAGGATTGAGTTCCCTGTTGGAGTGGTGATGCTACTATCTGCGTCTTGATTAATATTTTTAGCTAGAAGCCATACTTGTCCGCCGTTGGCTGTAGCTATCTGTGCGCCGCTTTGCAGGACGATGTTACCGCCGACACCAGTTTGGCTGAAGTTATATGTGCCGTTGAGGAAATCGCTGTCGCTGATATTGAGGGTAGAAGCGATTAAATCCTGAACGTTGATTGCAGCACCCGCACCGAAAAGAATGCCGTTGGGGTTAATCAGAAATACTCGTCCGTTCGATTGCAGCGCACCAAAAATTTGGGAAGGGTTACTGCCAGTGACGCGGTTGAGGACGGCGCTGGCTGCATCTGGTTGGAGGAAACGAGTTACTTCACCTGTATTGATGGAAAATCCCTGCCAGTTGATGATAGTTCCCCGCGTGTTGGTAATTTCTAGGGTACTGGCGTTGGGATTGGCTAATGTTGCACTACCGTTGACTACAGTCGGGGCGGTGGGATTGGCAGAAGCGGGAGTAGATAAGTTTGCTAAGGTTAGAGCAATGAGAGCGATCGCAACTTTTGCTGAATATTTCATGTTTTTATAGCTCGATTGGATTAAAACGAATAATTCAGACTAAAATGCACCCGCATATCACCTGAATTGCTAATCGCAGACCCTTTTAGCACATAGCCCAAATCTACAGCAGTATTGAGGCGGTTGTGCAAATTCCAACGCCATCCTAGCCCAGTTGTCCAGAGAGTGTCATTATCTGGTTCCCCTGGTAGTGCCTTTTCCCGCCAGTATTGTCCTACATCAGTAAAAGCTAGGAAGCGATGACCGTTTCCTATTACTGGCGTGTAAATTTCTATACTTGCGCGTAGCGCGTTATCTCCAGCTGCTTCGCGTTCTTCTAAACCCCGAATTGAGCGCAATCCGCCTAATCCAAATTGTTCGCCAGAAATCAGCGGTTCTCCTGCATATTGACCCTCTCCTTGAACGTTAAAAAGCCAGCCGTTAGGAAACGTGTATTGGTATGTTCCATTAATTTCAAATAAGTCCCAGTCTGCTTTTGCTCCTACCCGACTCTCGCTGTAAGTTTCATTGTTATTTCTACCAACTAATCCAGGAATATTCCGCACGTAACGAATTCCAGCGGAATAACCATTATTGCCTTTGCGAGCCGTATATTGGTAGCCTAAACTAATAGGCAAAGCAGCTACATCTACACCCAAATTTTCGCCAGCAAAGTCTATGGTATTTTGAAATAAGCGATAGTCTATGCCAATATCTAGCGTCTGTCGGTCTAAGGCAGTGCGGCTAATATTGTGCAAGAAGTGAATGCCCGTAGCTACTCCCTGCCCGGATACATCAAAAATATCAGCGATACGACCGCTGTTGACATCGGAGTAACTAGCACTAAAATTTATAACATCGCCCCAGCTTGGTATTGGTACTTGATAAAAGAAGCCGAATTGCTTTACTTTGTCCAGTTTTTCTGGCGACACGGTAACGCTAAAAGCCGCTAAATGCCCTATGTTGAATGTATTGTTATTTTGAGCAATAAAACTTAAACGAGTGCGTCCGCTAGACTCCGTACCCGTGTTATCCAATCGGATGGAAAAACGTTGGGGATTTTGGTCTTGCACCTTAATATCAACATTGGTTTTTCCCTCATCTCCTGGTTTAAAATCTAGAGTTAATTGACGCGATGGATTATCGTTGGCTAGGAATAACTGGCGAGAAAGGCTGTTAAGATTTGGCAACCGATTTTCTTGCAGTTCTGGCAAGGCGGTGCGGATGTTATTTTGACTGAAGTAGCGGTTTCCGTTAATTGTAATGCTACCAACGCTTACTTCAGTGATGTCAATTTGAAATATCCCTTCAAGAGTCTGGCGCTTAGGCGAACTAATACTAACTAGGGAATAACCAGCTTGGCGATAAGCTTCAATCAACGCTTCGCGTGCTGCTGTTAAGTCAGACAGATTTTTATTTTCCCCCAAGTATTTTTTGATCCTACGTTGCGCCTCTTCATTTGAGAGCAAGGTGTTACCTTGCAAGAGAAATTTTTTGATGGGGAAGCGCAGAACATCTGGGGAATCAGCAGGCAAATTTGTTGCGGGTATTTCCTGTTTTTCTGGTACTGCTTCTGGAAAAACAGGATAATTTTGCTCTGGCGGTGAGTTTTGTTGTTTCTGTGCAATCTGTATCTCTTCTAAGGCCAATTGATTAATTGTGCTTGCTTCAGAAACCTGGAGATCTTCCGGAGAAGCTTCCGCAAGTTTATCTGAGATACTAGGTTGATCTGAAGCTGGGATAATTGGTTTAGGGTAATGCTCTCTTGCTGAAACGTTAAATTGTGCAGTGTTGTCAAGTTTAATGTTTTGAGCTTGTCTAGTTTCAAGCGCGACGATAACCAGAGCCTGCATCAAATGATACATCAGAAGTTTTTAGATAAATTTTTCAACCATAGATTATAAGCGCTGTTTTTGAGTTTATGGCTATTTTTAAGCAATTAAAAATTATTTTGCGTCTAAGTAAAAAATTACGCAACAAAAAAATATTTATTTATTCTTTTTTCCAGGCTTTTTGCCCCCTCCAGAATCGGGAATAGTATGAGCGGGTTGAGGATCGACTATAAAACTGCCCGAACTATCAATATAGCCCTGTTGATTTTGCTTATGGACTGCTGCAAGTCCTTGAACAAAGGGGAGAGCCTCATCAAATTGTGGTTTGATAACGACGTTGCCCGTTTTATTGATATAGCCTTTTTTGTCGCCTATCTGTACTACTGCTAGCCCTTCGGAGAAGGGAAGTGCTTCATCGAATTGAGGCTTTATAATTATGTTGCCCGTGTTGTCGATATAACCCCACTTTTCCCCTATCTGTACAGGTGCTAGCCCGTTAGAAAAAGCTAGAGCTTGATTAAACTGTGGCTTAATAACGAGTTTGCCTTTTTTGTCGATATAGCCCCATTTTTCGTTTTTCTGCACAACTGCCATATCTTCGGAAAATTCAAATACTAGATCGAATTGCGGCTTGATTACAATTTTTCCAGCCCCATCGCTATAGCCCCACTTGCCACTATTTTGTACGGGTAGACGCTCTTGGGAAAGACTTGCTTGAAAAGCGGCTGTTGCTTTATCAACCTGGGGTTTAGGTGATTCTTTGGTTTTATTGTCCCCCTCGGTAGATTTGCTATCGGTAGCAGCAGGAGGCTGTTTGGTTGCTGGGGTCTGGGGTTTAAGTTTATTGCAGGATGTTAAACCGCAAAGCGCGATCGCTATCATTAAAAAGTGCAATTTTTTCATAATTAACAATTCCCCGATCGCTAGAAGCGATTAACACAGTCTTTGTATTTAGTATTCCCATTCGCTAAAGCGATCGCGCTGGCGATCGCTGTTAATTTTTTTAAGGTTGATGCAAGAGAGGGAGCGAAGAATGCTGCGGCGCATAGGCGCACAGTTAAAACTTTCATTAAACTGGGATCGGAGGCTCAACTTCCCCCTGTAGTCGAGCCTTCCTCTACCATCAAATTATTAAATAGCCCGGCATTGCCCACCTTACCCTTACTCGTCTAGCTTAACTCCCCGAATTGAGTAATCCAACAATTGAAGCGGATGCACGATAGAAATTTCCTTACCTTGTTCGCGCAAATGCTTAGTAATTTGCAACGTACAACCCGGATTAGCAGAAGCAATTAACTCAGCACCAGTATTCAACAAATTTTCTACTTTCTGCTTACCCAATTCATCAGCAACATCAGGCTGAAGCATATTGTAAACACCAGCACTGCCACAACACAAAGCCGCATCTATCGGTTCTCGCAATTGCACCCCTGGAATTTGGCGCAACAACTGACGCGGCTGCAAACTAATTTTTTGACCGTGCAATAAATGGCAGGCATCTTGATAAACCAAAGTCAGCGGTTCGTCAGTAATCGGTGAAAGTTCTGCTGTTAGTCCAACTTGAGCTAAAAACTCTTGAGCGTCTTTTACTTTTGCGGCAAACTTAACAGCTTTTTCTTTATAATCAGAGTCATCTTCCAGAATATGGCCGTATTCTTTCAAAGTGTGACCGCAACCAGCAGCATTGATAATTACAGCATCAACACCCGTTTCTTCAAAACTATCAATCATCTGTCTGGCTAAAGCTTGGGCTTGTTCTTTTTGGCCTTGATGTTCGGGAAGCGCGGCACAACAACCCTGAGTTTTGGGAATAACAACTTCACAGCCATTTGCTGTTAAAACTCGCACCGTTGCTGCATTTACATCAGAGAAAAATAAACGCTGCACGCATCCCAAAATCATGCCTACGCGATAGCGTTTCTTACCCTGCGCTGGAATAAGTTCTGGTAAATTATCTACAAATGATTTGAGGGTGACATCTGGCAGAATGGATTCCATTGCCCCCAAAGTGGGCGATATCTCTTTTATCAGCCCAGTGGCGCGAAAGAATTTAGAAAAGCCCAATTTTTGATATACCAGCAAAGGAGCTAATAAAAATCGCAATCTGTTGGGATAGGGAAATAGGGAAAAGATGAGTTTTCTATACAATCTGTCTGGCAAACTGCGGGGATAGTTGCGCTCAACTTGGGGGCGAGTGGCGGCAATTAGCTTGTCATATTGGACGCCGGAAGGACAAGTTGTAACGCAGGCGAGACACCCCAAACAACTATCAAAATGCTGTGCTGTTGCCTCATTAAGAGGTATCTCACCTTTGTTGATAGCATCCATGAGATAGATTCGCCCTCTAGGAGAATCCATTTCTTTGCCAATTACGCGATAACTTGGACAGGTGGAAAGGCAAAATCCACAATGGACGCAGGTATCAATTAGCTTTGGATTGGGAGGGCGATCGCTATCAAATCCACTTTCTTCCTCAGCCAGAGGTAAAGAAGTAAAATCGCTTAATTTTGCTGGTCTTGAGTCAGATGAATTTGTTAAATGATTCTGGGAAGTTTGCATGGGTAGTTGTGTACTGTTATTTCTGCTCGAACTGAGGAAGCAGAAGCCTCGCTAAACTCGTTCCCAAGTTGAACCTGGGAACGACACTGGGGAGGCTTTGCCTCGATTCCGTAGTTTTAAATTCCGCCAACAAATCGATTTGGACTTAGAATGTTTCCAGGATCGAATTGATTTTTGATCTTACGCATTAAATCAAGGGCGTTTCCGGTGTAACCCCAGACATCGATTTGTTGTTTGAGGGTGGCTGGTGCTTCTAAAATTGTGAGGTAGCCGCTTTGGGATTGGCATAGCGATCGCATCTTCAAAATCATTTCGGCTGTAGCCACTGCTTCATCTAATCTCAATATCCCTAAACCACTCCCGGCGTGAATTTTTACTTTTACCTTATCTCCTGCAAGGGCTTCCATCTGAGTGATGGTTGTAGCCGCAGCAGTGGGTAATACTCCTATTTTGCAAGTTAAGTTAGTTTCTGTGTGGGATTTCCACATTTGTTCTTCTAACTTTTGCCATAGTTCCGCCTCATCTGCGCCTGAATATATGCTGCCCTGCAATCCCAATTGTTGCCCTACTTGCAGCAGCCTTGTAGACTGTTCTTTCACACTCTCTTCTACACTTTGAAAGCGAGCGATCGCGCCCATACCCTCACCTAATCCCACCTGCTTCACTACCTGCGTAGACATTAAATCAACTGCTGTGGGAGTTAAGGCTGAGGCAAATAAAGTTTTGGTCAGTTGTGCTAATTTAACAGCCTCCCCCGTTAATACTAATGTCCCCGACGATGGCGGGATGGGATAAACACGAAATGTAACTTGACAAATAATTCCTAGCGTTCCATAAGAACTAGCAAACAGCTTCATCAAGTCGTAACCAGCAACATTTTTTACTACCCTTCCACCAGCTTTGGCAATTTGACCATCTGCGCGAACAAAGGTAATTCCCAGCAGCATATCTCGCACCCCCCCATAGCGTTGTCGCAGAGAACCGCTATCAGCGGTAGCAACAATACCACCAATGGTGGCTTCTTGTGGATATGCCGGATCTAGGGCGAGAAATTGTCCAAAAGGGGCGAGTATTGCCTGAATGTCAGAAAATTTAGTCCCCGCTTCTACGGTAACGGTTAAATCACCTACGGCATGTTCAATGACTCGATTTAAGTGTTTGGTGCTGATTACTATATCTATGTCTTTAACCTGCTGCCCCCAAGATATTTTAGTACCGCTGCCGCAGGGTAAGATGCGCCATTTGTTGGCCTGAATACAGGCTGTAATAGAGGCCAGTTCTTCCTGGGTATTAGGATATACTATGCATTTAGGAGTAGTTCTAGATGTGACAGCGTGGCCTATGCGTGTCCTGTGTATGACTTCTATCTTATCCCAAGGAACAACTCCAGAAGTTCCCAAGACACTTTCAAGTTTTGATGCGATCGCGTTCATCCCAAACCCCAGCAAGATGCGTTATAACGTTGTTAATTATTAATTTATTTATTTTAGTGATCAAAGGACAGAAGTAAAGATTTCATACTTATAGTGAGATTAGGGTCGTCCTCTGTCAGTTGATCTAAGTAGGTTTCACTAAATGGCGCGAAAAAACAATACACCCCCCTTGCGGCAACCACTAGATAGAGAAAGTTTGCTCAATCGGATCACCACGCGAATTCGACAGTCTTTAGAACTGCAAGAAATTTTGCAGACAACAGCGCGGGAGATCCGTTCCTTCTTAGGCATCGATCGCGTCAAAATTTACCGATTTGATTTAGATGGCTGCGGAGAAGTTATTGCCGAGGCGATTTTCGCAAATCGCCTGCCCTCACTCTTGGGTTTGCGATTTCCAGCAGAAGACATTCCTCCCCAAGCCCGCGAATTATTCGTCAAAGCCCGTCAGCGAGTCATCGTAGATGTTACGTCTGGGCAGAAGACAACCAACCAGTTAGATTGCCCATCAACTGGCGAAAGCTTTATGAATGAAGACATTCGCTACTCTCCAGCAGACCCCTGCCACATCGAATATCTGATGACAATGGGGGTGAGATCTTCTTTAACCGTGCCGATTTTGTATCAAAACAGCTTGTGGGGGTTGTTGGCGTGTCACCACAGCACGCCGCGACAATTTGTTGAGCGAGAGTTAGAAATTGTCCAGCTGTTAGTGGATCAAATGTCGATCGCGATCGCCCAATCCAATCTCCTCAGTCGCGCTAGACAACAGGCTTATCATGAATCCACCATCAACCAAATCAGCAGCGTACTCCACTCGCCGCTTAAACTTAAAGAAATTAGGCAAATAGTTCTTGAGGATACCGTCAAAGCTTTACAAGGTTCTGGGGGCAGACTCTACATCACCGCCGATCCCACCGGGCAACCTCCTCAACTTTATACCTTTGGCGATCAGCCAATGCTGCCTTGGATTGAAGAAACTCCCTTTTGGCAACGAGTCATCAACGAAGATCCAGCATTTGTAGAGACGCCATTTTCCTCATCAACAGCCAACGGTGAAGATCTTCTGAATCCAGAAATCAGAAATATCAATTCATCCTTAAGTCTTCATCCTTCATCTTTCCCTTACTGCATTCCCGATCTCTACTCCCAAGAGCAACTGCAATCTTTAGTCTCAACTTTCCAATTAACTGCCATCCGCTCCATTCTCATCGCGCCCCTGCGCCACCATCAACAGTGTGTAGGCTGCGTCACCATTTTCCGCAATGAGGTACATACTGAAACCTTATGGGCAGGACGTAGGAATACCGACGAACGCAATATGCGTCCCCGCCAGTCCTTTGAAGTTTGGCGAGAAATAATTAAAGGACAAGCCAAAGAATGGACGCCCGAAGAACTCAAGCTGGCTCAAGCACTGGGAACCCACCTCTATATGGCGGTGATGCAAAGGCGCGTAGAGGACATGATGCGACATCAAGCTTCTCACGACCTTCTGACTGGGTTGCCCAACCGACTGCTGTTTAACGAACGGCTTTCCCTCGCACTGGCAAACACCCACATTACAAGGGGAGAAATGCTGGCTGCTGTGTTTCTCGACCTAGATTGCTTCAAGACGATCAACGATACACTAGGCCATGCGGTTGGCGATCAATTACTCAAAAGTACCGCTAAACGACTCACCAGCTGCCTCCGAGAAACCGACATCATTGCCCGTTGGGGTGGCGATGAATTCACTTTATTACTCTCCCCCATCAGTTGTGCCGAAGATGCTGGCAAGATTGCTCAACGAATTTTGGCAGTGCTAAACGTTCCTTTTAAATTTGATGGGCAGGAACTTTATATCAAAGCTAGCCTGGGAATTGCTCTGGCTCCTTATGATGGAGAAGACGCAGAAACCCTACTGAAAAATGCCGATGCCGCAATGTATCGCGCCAAGCAACAAGGCCGCAATAACTATCAGATGTACACGCCAGCGATAGGCAACAAAGCCCTTGAGCGACTCGTGTTAGAAAACAAACTCTATAAAGCGTTGGAACGAGAAGAGTTTGTGTTGCACTACCAGCCCCAAGTTGACTTAAAATCTGGTCAGATTGTAGGCATGGAAGCTCTAATTCGCTGGCAGTCTCCTGAACTGGGATTGGTGCCGCCTTATCAATTTATTCCCCTCGCAGAAGAAACAGGTCTTATATGTCCCATTGGTGAATGGGTTCTACGGACAGCTTGCGCCCAAAATCGACTCTGGCAAGAGGCTGGGTTGCCGCCAATACATATAGCAGTCAATCTTTCAGCGCGTCAGTTTCACCAAGGAAATTTGGTTAAAACTATCTCTCAAATTTTAGTAGAAACCGATCTGGAACCTTGTTATTTAGAGCTAGAAATAACTGAAAGCATTGCTATGCAGGATATAGAGCTGACAATCTCTGTATTACAGAAGTTGCAGAATTTGGGAATCCAAATTTCTATGGATGATTTTGGTACGGGTTATTCTTCTCTATCGTCTTTAAAACACTTTCCTTTAGATAAGCTAAAAATCGATCGCTCATTTGTTCGAGAGCTACCACTGGATTCAAAGGATGCTGCTATTATTACGGCCTTTGTTGCTCTGGGGAAGGGTCTAAATTTAAAAGTGGTTGCTGAGGGAGTTGAAACATTAGAACAGTTGGGATTTTTGCGAGAAGTGCAGTGCGATGCTATGCAGGGTTATCTATTTAGTAAACCTGTAACGGCTGAAGCTGCAACGCAATTGTTAAAAAAGTAGATTTTAAAAATATAAAATAAATAATTTTATATTTTTAATTTTGCACTTTATTGGCTTTTGCGCTTAAAGAAAATAACGGGGATGACAATCAAACCCAACAAATTTAAGTAAAAAAGTAAAACAAAGAATTTTTTATGTGGCATTTTATCTTTTATTGGCTGCTGCGACTAAAGAAAATAGCTGCTAGTACAATCAAACCCAATAGCGCCAAGGGAACCCAGAAATCGGCTAGGTGATACATAAACTGTTGCAAGCATAAAACAGCAGTGAGAGGGAATAATTTAAAATTGTTATAGCCCACATTCCGCACCCACAACTGTCACACATCAGCAAAAGGGGATGGAAGAGTACAAATGAACTAATGAGAAACCAGAATAAACAGGCTTAATGATAATAAGTGGCATTAAGC